>NZ_LUKH01000144.1:0-4898 GCF_001593695.1 Leisingera sp. F5
CAGCTCTCCCTTCAAGATCCAGCAGGTGGTCAACACGGCCTTCAATCCCGGCCTCAATCCCGACTTGATCTGAGATCCGCCCGGCCTGCCCGGCTCGGGGCAGATTTTTCTCCGGAAATACGTGCATCATTCCGCGGCCACCTTGTGAACCGCAGCCGGTTTCACGTCCGCATCGACAATAGTCAGCGTCGCGCTGATTGACCCTTTGCGGCCGTCTTCATAGGTCACTTCCGTTACGGTCGAGACTTGCTCCGAACCGTCGTACAGCGCGGTAATGATGTCGTCGAACTTCTCCTCAACGATGCGGCGGCGCACTTTGCGGGTGCGGGTCATTTCGCCGTCATCGGCGTCCAGTTCCTTGTGCAGAACCACAAATCGGTGAACCTGGCAGCCTGACAGCATCGGGTCTTCCGCCACCGATTTGTTCACCGCCGACACATGCCCGCGGAGTGACTCCAGAACTTGCGGATGCCCGGCCAGTTCCTGATAGGATGCATAGGCGATATTGTTGCGCTCTGCCCAGTTTCCGACAGCCGTCAGGTCAATATTGATGAAGGCCACGCAGCGGTCCTTGCCATTGCCAAACAGCACTGCTTCCAGAATGTCCGGGTAGAATTTCAGCTTATTTTCCACATACTTGGGCGCAAACATCGCACCATCAGCCATCTTGCCCACGTCCTTGGCACGGTCAATGATCCGCAAGTGGCCGGAGCCTTCCTCAAAGAAACCGGCATCGCCAGTGGCCACCCAGCCCTCTGCGTCCTTGGTCGAGGCCGTGGACTCCGGATTGTTGAAATACTCCACAAACGTGCCCGGCGAGCGGTAGTAGATTTCACCGTTGTCGCCGATCTTGATCTCCACCTCCGGTGCAGGAACACCCACGGTATCGGCGCGAACCTCGCCATCCGGCTGCACGGTGATGAACACGGTGGCTTCGGTCTGGCCGTAAAGCTGTTTCAGGTTGATACCCAGAGAGCGGTAGAAATCAAAGATCTCCGGCCCGATTGCCTCCCCCGCGGTATATCCCACACGGATGCGGCCGTAGCCAAGCGTATCCTTGAGCGGGCCGTAAACCAGCACATTGCCCAATGCGTATTTCAGCCGGTCCATCAGACCCACCGGCTTGCCGTCCAGAATGTCGCCTCCGACTTTCTTGGCATGGGCCAGAAAATGGTGGAACATCTTGCGCTTCAGGGCGCCCGCGTCCTCCATCCGGATCATCACATTGGTCAGCTGGCCCTCAAACACCCGCGGCGGTGCAAAGAAGTAAGTCGGACCAATCTCTCGCAGGTCGGTCATCATGGTATCGGCGCTTTCCGGGCAGTTCACGCAGAAACCGCACCAGTAGGCCTGACCGATTGAGAAAATGAAATCGCCCACCCAGGCCATCGGCAGGTAGGACAGGATGTTCTCACCCAAAGTCAAATGGTCGAACTCAGCCGAGTTCTTGGCGCTCTGGATCACATTCCGGTTCGACAGCACCACGCCCTTGGGCTTGCCGGTGGTGCCGGAGGTATAAAGCATTACGCAGGTGCTATCGTAGGTCAGCTTGGCCTGGCGCGCCTGCAGCTCACCGGTCAGTTCGTCGCGCGCCGCGCGGCCCTGATCCTGGATATGGCTGAACTGGTGCAGCTGGGTATGCTCGTATTTCCGCATCCCGCGCGGGTCGAGATAGATCATATGCTCAAACTGATGCAGCTGATCCTGGATCTCGATCACCTTGTCGGCCTGCTCCTGATCGCCCACGATCACAAAGCGTGCGCCGCAATGGCCCAGCACATAGGCCATCTCTTCAGCCACGGCGTCCTGATAGAGCGGTACCGGCACGGCACCCACCGCCTGTGCAGCAACCATCGACCAGTAGAGATAAGGACGGTTGCGGCCGATAATAGCGACAAAATCGCCTTCATTCACGCCAAGGTTGATGAGGCCCAGCGCCAACGCCTCGATTTCCTTTGCCGCCTCGGCCCAGGTCCAGCATTGCCAAATGCCGAATTCCTTTTCCCGGTAGGCCGGTGCATTAGCGAATTGCACCGCATTGCGTTGAAGCAGCGCCGGCAGGGATAACATCCCTTCGGCGCCCATCTGCATCTGAGCCAACTTTCTTTCCTCCCTTTCCGGCGTTGCTGCCGGACCTGACCGCTGCCCGCGGTTCTGGTCCCGAGTAGGGACGTGCAAAGAATAGCCCGTCAACTTTTTCCTGATGTTTTCCCAAATCTTACGAATTGTAACAATGCTGTTCCCCTTGTTTTACGGGCTGTTACGCAAGCTGCCGAGCCACCGGGCACACAAAATCCTGCAGCCTTTGCAACGACACCGGGGCAAAGCGCGCGGGATGCGCACGAACTGGCTGGAATTCGAATCAAACGCAGCGGGCAGTCGTTTCAAGTTTCGCATCACTTGCACCATCTTCCGCTCACCGCGTCCGGCAACCCTAAGGAGATCTCCGGTCTGACGCGACGGCATGGCCTTCTCCCGCGGCTGAATGGCAATTTGCCCCGCACTCGCCGCGGTGCTAGCCATGAAGCGGGGAGAACCATGAACCGAATAAGCAAGCCGCACGCCGCCATGACCACCGCCGGTCTGAACCTGATCGCCCAAGCACTGTCGATCTATGACAACGATCTGCGCCTGGCGGTCTGCAACAGGCGTTTCCAAGAGATGTTCTCACTGCCTGATCATCTGGTGCAGCCGGGGGCGTCCTTTGCCGACACTATCCGCTTTCTTGCGGAGGCTGGTGAATACGCGCCGGAAACAGATACCAAGGACATCGTGCAAAGCCGGGTTGCTCAGGCACTGGATTTTGTGCCGCATTACCTGGAGCGTGAACGGCCCAACGGGCAGATGATTTCGATCGAAGGCTCGCCATTGCCGCAGGGTGGCTGGGTCACTGTCTATACCGACATCACCCGCGCCAAACAGGCAGAACAGCTGTTGCGCGCGCGGTCTGCGGAACTGTCAGAAAAGCTGATCACCCATACCGAGGAACTATCCGCCGCCAACCGCCAGCTGGAAGCCACAAATACAGCCCTGGAAGAGACCAAGCGCCAGCTGACCGAGATCGAAGGCCGTACCCGGCTGACGACCGAGATGATGCCCGCCCATATCGCCCACGTCGATGCGGACGGCTATTACACCTATACCAACCGCCGCCTCAGCTCGGTGTTTCCCAGCCGCCCCTCCGACATCCTCGGCATGCATATTGCGGACGCGTTGGGAGAGACTGCCTTTGACCGGATTGAGCCGCATTTGCTGGCCGCCTACAAGGGCAGCAGCCCGGTATTCGAGTTCACCGAAAGCCACGGCAGCCGCCGCATCCGGGTGGCCTTTACCCCGGACCAGCACGGCGGCGTCTATATCCTGTCAATGGATGTGACTGAGGAAACCCAGGCCCGGGTTGCCCTGCAGCAGGCCCGCCGCCGCGAGATGGCGGCGCAGATGACCAGCGGGCTGGCGCATGATTTTTCGAACCTGCTGACCATTATTCTGGGAATGCAGTCGCGGCTGGCCCGGATGGAGCTGGGGCCAGAGGCGGACCCGCTGATTTCCGCAACGCTTTCAGCGGCACGGCGTGGCGGGCGGTTGCTGGACCGGATCGCAGACATGACCAGCCAGCGCGGCTGGCAGCCCCGCCCGCTTTCCCTGCCCGGCTTTCTTGACGAATTGCGCACCCTTGCCACGCCCTCTTTGCCCGAGGGCATGGAACTGCGGACACAGGACGACACCGGCGGCGCCTACATGGCCGATCCCGGCCTGTTACAGGATGCGCTGTTGAACCTGGTGCTGAACGCCCGCGACGCCTGTGGCGAGGCGGGGACCATCTCCCTGTCCGCGCAGGAGGTGCAGGACACCTGGTTGGAATTGTCGGTTGAGGACAGCGGACCGGGCTTTTCCGAAGCCGCGCTGCGCCACGGGCTCGAACCTTTTTTCACCACCAAGGGCGGCGAAGGGTCGGGGCTGGGCCTGGCGATGGTCTACGACATGACCAAGTTGGCGGGCGGCTCGGTCAGGCTGGCAAACACCGGGCAAGGCGCGCGCGTTTCGCTGCGCCTGCCGTTGCGCCGGGCGGCGCAGGCCCCCGTGCCCGACACTGGCCTTGCCCTGCTTGCCGAAGACAGCCCGGACCTGCGCGAGGCGATCCGCGAGATGCTGACTGCGTTGGGGTTTTCCGTGGTCGAGGCCGCCTCGGTGGACGAGGCCTGCGCCCTGGCCGAGGGCCTACCGGACATCGCCCTGGTCCTGTCGGACATTTCGCTGGAGGGGGACAGCCCCGGGCTGGACTTGGCGGACCGCCTACCACATCTGCCCCTCCGCTTCATGACGTCACTGCCGCCCGACCACCCGCTGCATGTTCGCGCGCACCGGCTTGGCCCCGTGCTGCCCAAACCCTTCTCCGCAGCCGACCTCGCCGGTTTCCTGGGGCTGGTGCCTCTTCCGGCGCCCGCGCAGATGGGCTAACCCCCGAACCATGAGCGCCCTAGTCACCATCCTCGACGACGAACCGGCCATCCGCGAGATGCTCTCCGACGCATTGGCCGAGGCGGGGTTCCGCACCATGTCCTTTGGCCGTGCGACGGAATTCGAGGCCGCCCTGCGCCGGACCACGCCGGATGTCTGCCTCGTCGATCTGGGCCTGCCCGACCGCGACGGGCTGACGCTGGTGCACCGGCTGGCCCTGGAACAGGGCGCGACGGTGATCATCATCTCGGGCCGGGCGCAGGTTCAGGACCGCGTCACGGGGCTGGAACTGGGCGCGGATGACTACATCATCAAGCCGTTCGAACCCTCCGAGGTGGTGGCCCGCATCCGCGCTCGTCTGCGGCGCGACAAACCCACGCCCCAGACCGGGAACACCGCCTTTTTCAATGGCTGGACTGCGCATTTCGACAGTTACATCC
>NZ_LUKH01000145.1:0-4854 GCF_001593695.1 Leisingera sp. F5
GATCTGAAACGCCTGCGGACCAGTGCGGGTCACCGAGGCCATCATGTGCTTCAGCTCGACCCGCACGGTATGGCCGCGCTTGAACACCTGGTTCCGCAGATCCACCGGCACCAGACGCGCCAGCACGTCCTCGGCGTCTTTGCCGTCCAGCTTCACAACAGCCCAAGCATCGCTCTGATCGGTCAGCGCGGCGTGTTCAGCCAGCGTGGCATCGGGCGCAGGTCCCATCAGCAACGCCATGTCACGCCCGAACCATACCGCCCGGCTGCCGGCCTTGCCGGTCGCACGGTTCGGCGCCGGGAAGGCCATGCCATGCGCCGCTTCCAGCGCTTTGCTCAGCGCCTTCTGCTGCCCCTTGAATGGCGCCACGGCACACATCGCACCAGGGTGCTCCTCGGTCAGGCTCATGCCGCCGATGGTTGCGGGAACCAGCCCTTCACAGGGGCTTTTTGCAATCAGTTCAGCCACGGGCACGGTCTCCTTCGGGGTCAAAGAACACAGGGGAAACAACCTCGCACAGGGTATCAACGCCGCGCATATGGTCGACCAGGCGCACGGTCTCGCCGAGACGGTCCGGGCCTTCCTTGAGGAAAGCAAGGCCGATCGGATGCCCCAGCGTCGGCGAATAGCCCGCCGAGGTCACATAGCCCTGATCATAGATCCGCTCCACCGGATCACCCGGCGTGAACAGATGCGCTCCGGCAGTGATTTCCTTGGCCGCACCCACAGGCTTCAGCCCGACCAGGCGCATCCGGTCTTCGGCCATCAGGCCTTCGCGGGTGGACATGGGTTTGCCCAGGAAGTCCTTCTTCTTGGACATCATCCCCTGCATCCCGAGGTCAAAAGCCGTTACCGTGCCGTTGATCTCGGCATGGGTGATCAGCCCCTTCTCGATCCGCAGCACATTCAGCGCCTCCATGCCATAGGCACCGCCGCCCATGGCCTCGGCCCGTTTCAGCAGCTCACGGAACAGGCTCCCGCCATAGCGCGCAGGCACGGCCACCTCATAAGCATGCTCGCCCGAGAAGGATATCCGGAACAGCCGCCCTTTGACCCCCAGCACAGTCGCCTCGCCGCAGCCCATGAACGGCCAGGTCTCGCCGTTCACGTCCTCCGCCACGAGGCCGTTCAGCAGTTCCTGAGACTTTGGTCCGGCCACGGCAAACTGCGCCCATTGCTCGGTCACCGAGGTGAACCGCACATCCCAATCCGGGTGCAACACCTGGGCGGCAAACTCCATATGCGCCATCACCTGCCCCGCCGCGGCGGTGGTGGTGGTCATCACATAGTGGTTTTCATCCAGCCGCGCGGTGGTGCCATCGTCCATGACAAAACCGTCCTCGCGCAGCATCAGGCCGTAACGGACCTTGCCCACCTTCAGCGTGCTGAAAGTGTTGGTATAGAGATGATCCAGGAGCTTGCCCGCATCCGCGCCTTGGACGTCGATCTTGCCCAGGGTGGAGACATCACAGATGCCCACCGCATTGCGCACCAAAGTGACCTCGCGGTCGCAGGACTGGCGCCAACTGGTCTCCCCCGGCTTCGGGTAATAGGCGGCACGGTACCACAGGCCGACCTCCAGCTGATGGGCGCCGCGCGCCTCGCTCTCGGCGTGCGAGGTCAGGAAGCGCTGCGGCTTGAACCCCTCATCCGTGGCGCCTGCCCCGATGGCACCAATCGCCACCGGCACAAACGGCGGCCGGAAAGTGGTGGTGCCGGTCTCGGGGATCGTCCGCCCCGTCGCATCGGCCAGCACCGCCAATGCCGCAACGTTGGAGTTCTTGCCCTGATCGGTCGCCATCCCTTGGGTGGTGTAGCGCTTCATATGCTCGACCGAGCGGAAGTTCTCGACCGCGGCCTGCTTCACATCCTTGACGGTCACGTCGTTCTGAAAGTCGAGCCAGGCGCGCCCCTTGCCCGGCACCGCCCACAAAGCGGCGATGCGGTAGGGATCATCCTCCGCATCCGGCAGGTCAGCGGCGGCGGCGTTCAGGCCCAGGGCCTCCAGCACCTTGGCCGCGGCATTCGCACCTTCGCGCAATGCACCCGCGGTAGAGAACGTGCCGTTGCAGGCCCCCGCCGTGACCATGCCCGGCACCGCGCCTTCCGCAGGCACAAAGGCCAGCACATCGCGCTTCCACACCGGGCGGCTGTTCAAGTGGCAGGTCAGATGCACCGAAGGGTTCCAGCCGCCGGACATCGCCAGACAGTCGGTCTGGATCTTCTCCTCACCCTTGATCGAGCGCACAGTGATGCTCTCGACACGCTGGCGGCCTGCACTGCCGCAGACCTGCGCGCCCTTGATCACCTGATACGGTCCGCCGTCCGGTGCCTCATGGCGGCTGTCGATCACCGCCGCGATATGCACGCCTGCCTCTGCCAAATCGCGAGCAGTGCGATGCGCCTGGTCGTTGTTGGCAAACAGCGTCACCCGCTCGCCCGGCGCCACACCCCAGCGGTTCAGATAGGCACGCACGGCGCCAGCCATCATGATGCCGGGGCGGTCATTGTTGCGGAACGCCACCGGGTGACAGCAGTACGCGTCATCAGCCGCACATTGTCCATCGCGTCCAGCTCGGCCAGCGCTTCGGCGGCCCAGTCATGGCCCGGCTTGCCGCCGATCTCCTCACGCTCCGCCAGAAGGCGCCCGCCCATGCGGCTGTCTTCCTCGCACAAGATCACATCGGCGCCGGCCCGGCCAGCAGTCAGCGCCGCCATCAGCCCGGCAGGGCCAGAACCGATCACCAGCACATCGCAAAAGGCAAAGGCCTTCTCGTACCGGTCCTGATCCGCCTCGCCCGACAGTGCGCCCAGGCCTGCCGCATTGCGGATCATCGGCTCATACAACTTCTCCCAGAAGGCCGCGGGCCACATGAAAGTCTTGTAATAGAAACCAGCAGTAAAGAACGGCGCTGCCAGATCGTTCACCGCCATCACATCGCGTTCGACCGAGGGCCAGCAGTTCTGGCTGCGCGCCTCCAGCCCCTCGAAAATTTCTTGCTGGGTCGCACGGACGTTCGGATCCTGCTCACCGCCGGTGCCGGTGGTCACCAGCGCGTTTGGCTCCTCGCTGCCCGCCGTCAGCACCCCGCGCGGGCGGTGGTATTTGAACGACCGTCCCATCAGATGCACATCATTGGCCAGCAGCGCCGCGGCCAGCGTATCGCCTTCCAGCCCCATCATATGACGGCCATTGAAAGAGAAGGTGATGGGCTTTGCGCCCTGGTTCAAACCTTTGCCGGGAAGTCTCATGTCTCACCTCCCAGCCCGGCCTCAGAGGCCAGCTGCACGTCCAGGATCTCATGGGTCGCGGTGTCGCGGGTCACCTTCAGCCAGGAATTGCAGCCCATCTCGTGATACCACAGCTCATCCAGTGGCCCCGCCGGATTCTCCCGCAGGTTCACATATTCATGCCAGGCATCCAGATCCGCGCCTTCAGCCGGGCGCACCAGTGCTGCACCCTTATAATAGAATTCACGGCGGTCCCTTTCACCGCAGAGCGGACAGGTGATCCTCATGACCGGCGCTCCTTCATCTTTTCAAAAATACTCCGGGGGTGAGGCCGCAAGGCCGAGGGGGCAGACAGAAAATCAATGCAGGTTATGCTGTGCACCGGTCCCCTCCTCATCCATCAGGCCATGACCGCTGCGGAAGCGGTCCAGCTTCAGTTTCGTGGCCGCCCCGTGCGGGCGGTCCGTGGCAATCAGGTGGGCATAGACATGGCCCGACGCCGGCGTCGCCTTGAAACCGCCGTAACACCAGCCGCAGTTCAGGTAGAGGCCATCAATCGGCGAATGATCGATAATGGGCGAGCCATCCGGGGTCATGTCCATGATACCACCCCAGCTGCGCAAAAGCCGCGCCTTGCTGACGGCCGGCACCATCGCCACAAAGCTTTCCATCGTGTGCTCCACCATCGGCAGGTTTCCCCGCGCCGCGTAGGAGCTGTAAAAATCCAGGTAGCTGCCGAAGACCAATCCGCCCTTGTCCGACTGGCTGATGTACAAATGCCCTTCGGCGAATGTGATCACGTGGTCGACGATGGGTTTCAACCCCTCCGACACAAAGGCCTGCAGCACGTGGCTTTCGATCGGCAGGGTGAGGCCGGCCATCGCCGCCACCTGGCCGGAGCGGCCCGCGGCCGCCAGCGCCACCCTCTTGGCGCGGATCGGGCCGCGCGCGGTCTGCACACCGGTGACTTTGCCGTTTTCAACGTCGATGCCGGTCACTTCGCAGTTCTGGATCAGATCCACCCCGCACATGTCGGCACCGCGGGCATAGCCCCAGGCCACCGCATCATGACGCGCAGTGCCCGCCCGCCGCTGCATCAGCCCGCCCATGATCGGGAAACGGTTGTTGTCGAAGTTCAGGAACGGCGCCAGCTCGCGCACTTGCTCGCGGCTCAGGATCTCAGCATCGTCACCCTGGTTGATGATCGAGTTGCCCCGGCGCACGGCGGCGTCGCGCTGGCCGTCATTGTGGTACAGGTTGAGGATGCCGCGCTGGGACATCATCGCGTTGTAGTTCAGGTCCTGCTCCATCCCCTCCCACAGTTTCAGCGAGTGGGAATAGAATTCCGAGTTGCCCGGCAGGTAGTAGTTGGCGCGCACGATTGTGGTGTTGCGCCCCACGTTGCCGCCGCCGAGATAGCCCTTTTCAAGCACTGCGACATTGGTGATGCCGTGTTCTTTGGCCAGGTAGTAGGCGGTAGCCAAACCGTGGCCGCCGCCGCCGATGATCACCACGTCATATTCGGACTTGGGCTCGGGGTCGCGCCAGTGCGGCGTCCAGCCCTTGTTTCCGGTGAGCCCCTCTTTGAGCACACGCCATCCCGAAAACCGCATGTCGTCCCTC
>NZ_LUKH01000146.1:0-4838 GCF_001593695.1 Leisingera sp. F5
GTGATCATCCCGGCTCACAACGAAGCAAAAGTGATTGCCCAGAGCGTCGAAAGCGTCCGTGCATCCGGATACAAAAACCTTGAGGTCATCGTCGTGGACGACGGATCGACGGATGACACGCTCATTGAAGTTCTCAAGTTTGGGCACAAAAGCGAAGTGCGCCTCATCTCGCAGCCGAACCAGGGAAAATGGAGCGCCCTGAACCGCGCGATCCTCAGTTGCGACGCTGAATTTGTTGTGTGTATCGATGCAGATACGCAGATCCATAAGAACGCGATAACTCATCTGGTGAAGCATTTCACGGATCCGAAAGTCGGCTCCGTGGCGGGCAAGATCATCGCGGGCAACCGGGTGAATCTCCTTACCCGCCTGCAAGCTTTTGAGTATGCAACCGCCCAGAATATCGAAAGAAAGGCGTTTGACCTGATCAACGGCATTTTGGTGGTTCCCGGAGCTATCGGCGCATGGCGGGTTGAGGCTCTCAGAAAGGCGGGACTGTTCAGTGATGAGACTCTGACCGAGGACACCGACCTAACGATCCAGGTGAACCGCACGGGCTACGCCGTGGTCTTTGAACCCAAGGCAAAGGCCTATACAGAGGTTCCCGAGAAGGTGGGTCAGCTTCTGAAGCAGCGACTACGCTGGTCCTTCGGCATGTTCCAAAGCGCCTGGAAGCACAAAGGGGCAATCATTGATGGCCGGTCGGTGGGATTGATCTCCATTACCGACATGTTTGTGTTCGGCTATGTTTTTCCTCTTCTGGCTCCCATTGCTGATCTCTTTGTAGTCATAATGCTTTACAATCTCGCTGCAGGCGGATGGGCTGCAGAGGTTGGCAACTCGCAGACGGTGCAATCAACGCAGTATCTCTGGGCCTATCTGACTCTGCCGGCAATGGAGCTGCTGATTGCCGCGATTGCCATCTCGTCAGATGAGGATGAAAGCATGTGGTCTCTGTGTCTCTTCCCGTTGCAACGGCTGGTTTACCGCCCCCTGCTGTATTTTTCGGTGATCCGCTCTATCCTGCGTGCCGTAACCGGACACTTAGCCAGCTGGGGTATACAAAAACGGCAAGGCCGGAGTTACAGTTTGGCAGCTGGAAGCACATGAAACGCAGAACTTTCCTGAAATTAGCAGCCGCAAGCGCGGCCCTTTTCCCAGTACCCGGAACGGCCTCATTGCTGCGGGGGCCTCCTGCACAGGCGTTTCAGGTTGCCGCAATCCTCAACGAAGACCTCTCCATACCTCATCTCATTGCGGTCCTCGATGCCTTTGTCGACCGCAGCATTCCTCTTGCATGTGTGGTCGACCCTTTCGGAAAAGATGGACACCCGTTGTCCCCGGAAAGCAAACTGGCACAAGTTATGAACGGCTATCTGCTGGGCAACAGCGGTCTCGACATCGTGCCTTACGTCCACGATTTATCGCTGCTGTCCGAGCATTTTCAGGCCCGGGCAGTTTTTGAAGCTGTATCCGCGATAAAAAGCATGCTCCGCCCTGCGCTTTTGGTTCGAAAATCCGGATTGCCCGTGCAAAGCATTGCATGTGCCGAATATGCAAACCCGAACCCACCCCGCGGTGTGCGCTCTGCAGGTATTCTCAACGTTTTGACCCTGCCTGCCGAGCCCGGCCCGGTCCGCTCGGAAACCTGGGATAATGGTGTTGTGAGGCTGTTCGGCGGCAGCCTGCAAATACTTCAGGAGACCACAGGTCCGGCAAAATTCACAGAACAGGGCTCAGGCCAGAAACTACTTTACCTGTCCGCTAAAGAATTCGCGCAACAGCCACTGAACCGGCTAAAAAAAATTGCCGGTCAATTTACCCGCGCACTTGCAGAGCGGGAGCTCGACGGGGATCTGAGTTTGCTACCGGTTCCGGATATTCAGTTGCGCGACAACTACCGGTTCAAGAAAACGATTTGCTTGCATGTGCTGCATCCGCAAAAGCAAATTCAACCGCAAGTTTCAGCCTATTCCGCATTTACTGCCTTTCTCCAAGAAACCGGGGTCCCCCATTCCACCGGGAGACCTTCGGAAAAAGGGCGCGAAGCCGGGTTTTGGGTTCCAACGGAACTGCCTCTGAAAAGAACCGGTTCCGGCGGCAGCCTGCCCGGTATGTCGCCTATCAGAGCCGGAAGCCCAAGCGACGCAGCACTTCGTACGATTCAGCAGGCTATTCCAGGCATTGGTGTTACATTCCCGGTCACTGACGCCGGAAGACAGGGATTAGGCAGCACGGGAATTTTGCAGATTCCAAAACATGTTGTCAGCGGCGGTGGCGCGGTTCAGGCATTTAATGAAGCGGTGGCCGGTACCGCAGATGCAGCCATATTCTTGCATCCAGACGCTTTCACCTTTCCGCCGGATCGGCGAGCCTTGCAGGACCGGTTGCTCGGCTTGCACATTGACGAGGGGACCCAGATTTTGCATCTGGAACAGTTTGTCCGCGCTCTCGTTCCCGCCGGCCCCCTGCCCTCCCGTCAGAGGAAAACCTCCGCAGCTGCTCCGGAACTGCTGAAGAAACGCCGCCATCCTGCTGTCCTTGGTCGGGAAGAGTTGCTTGAAGATGCCCGAGTGGCCTGGCAGTACTTTGAAAAGTTCTCGGATCCCGCCACCGGACTTTGTCCGGCAACAGTGAATTTTGCACCGGGCGGACGCTACCACAAGGCCGTCACCATGTGGGATGTTGGCAGCCACATCAACGGCTTGGTAGCAGCTCGGCAGATCAGTTTGATAAGTCAACAAGGTTTTGAAACCGCAATCCGCAAAATCCTGCCCAATATCGCGGGCCGGACGTCCCAAAACCGCCACCTGCCACAGGGGTGGATACGCACTGACCGCCGCAAGTGGGGCAACAAGAACTTCGACGGCTCCGACGCAGGCCGGTTGCTCGCTGCCTTGGACAACCTGCGTCGGCACAGCAATTTCGGTGATCAGCTGGAGGAACTTGTTGCCTCCTGGGACCTTCAAAAGGTGATCATCGGCGGCGAAGTCCACTCAGTGGTAAACGGCGAGCTGCAATCATCCTATGTATCGCATAGCGCCCACTATTCCGCCTTGGCCTTCCGACGGTGGGGGCTGGCAGCCAAATCTCCTTATGAAGTACTTTCCGACCGCTCTCCAGCCGACGGCCGCATGGCGCTGCTTGAAGCTGCGTCCAGGATCGGACCATTTGGGGCCGAACCGCTTTTGCTTGAAGCCATGGAGCTGGGGATGTCGAGGGAAAGCGCCTTTCTTGCCGATGTGCTGTTTGCTGCGCAACTGGAAGAATTCCAGGAGACTGGTCGGCTGATCTGCGTATCCGAAGGTCCGATCGATAAATCTCCCTGGTTTCTCTATCAGGGGCTGCAGCTCGATGCTCCCAAGCGCACTTGGGCGTTTGACACCGTCGGCCAAGAGCCGGAGTACCGAACTCCCGAGTTCCGCGAGGAGAACCTTGCTATCAGTAGTAAGGCCGCCTTTCTCTGGTCCGCTTATCAACCTCATGAGTACTCAGAAAAACTCACAAGCTTCACCAGAAATGTCGCTAGAACCGAAAATGGTTTTGCCTCAAGTATCTATTTGAAGAACGAGCAACCAACCGAGACCTATACCGACTTAAACACAAATGGTGTCATTCTACAGGCGATTGCCCACCGCCTTGTCAGCTCAGGCGGGAAGCTCTGAACAGACAAGGCGCGGTAAAGCTAGACTACGCGACAGCCCTAGAAAGTGAGGCATCCACTTGCTGCAATTTCCCCTGGGGAAACCGGGTAACCCGGTCGGGGGTTCAGAATGACGGTCTGGATTCCGGTGATTTGGTTCATGCAGCTGTCGACCCAGCTTTCGTCGATCCCTTTGCCGCCCACATAAATGTCCAGCCAGTCATGCCCCTGATAGCCGCTATGGCACGGACCTGACTGAGGTTTCGGCCCATCCCCGCACAGATCCTCGACAATCGCGTATCTTTGCAGGTTTCTTATGTAGAATCTGGTACCTGCAGGGTAATCCATGTAGCTACGGCCATTTCGCTTTACATGCCCTACAGCGAGTGTAACCGGATTCTCGTAAGTCCCGGATCCGCCTGCCCGCCGGTGGATCACTGGCCTGGCAATTTGGGCAGAGCCGCGCGGGGTATTGTCCCAGTAGCTATAGCCAGTGAGAAAAATGTTCATGTTTTGTTCTTCTAAATATCTGGAGTTTGCACCAATTTCACCAGCAAACCTTTCATCAACTTCGAGCCGAGTACTATAAACCCCGTCGCCGCCGCCGCTTGCCCTTTCTTTAACACTGCAAGCTGCTGCAGCAAGCAATGCTCCAAACATGAGCGTAAGTCTGGTTACTTTGTAAGCCATAGTATCATCCTGATTAACTGGGTACTCAGGAAGCCGCAAAAAACTTGGAAATCGCAGCTGCCTTCCAATGCAGCATGACTGCAAAAGGGAAATAAACCACTAAATAAAAAGGGAAAGTTTTATCATTCTCAAAAGCTTTTGCGACATAGCGTCTGTCGCAGAGAAATCCAACTAACTTGAAAGAGATGCCGGCAGGCTCGATGGAAAGCTTCTAATTCCATCGGTCATAGAGCATTCTATTAGAATGCTTTTCATTTTTCCAAACACAGAAAAATAGGGAGTGCGGATGATAGAAAAGCTGCAATTTAGTTGCAAATTCGAACAGAGCCGCTGACCCTTTGGGGGTCGGTGAGATTAGATACTCTGGTAAACATCTAACTTCGATCATCAGAAAGACATTTCCCCACCCCTTTTTCCAAACACTGCAATTAGGCTTGATACGCTATTTACAGCGCGCATCGAGCTTTCGATTAGTTCACCCCTTCCAACAAACCTCTGAGGATCA
>NZ_LUKH01000147.1:0-4823 GCF_001593695.1 Leisingera sp. F5
GTTTGAGGCTGTGATTGCTGTCTGTGGTGCGCGGCTTTCGGCGCTTGCACAGGCGCGGCGAGACATTGTTTTCCCGCATTATTCTGGCCACGCGCCGCTCCGAAACGTCCTCGCCATCGGCTTTCAGATCCTGGTGGACCCGCTTTGAACCATACCGTTTTTTGCTTTGAGAAAACGCCTCTTTAATCTTTGGAAGCAACTCGGCGTCCCGGTCGGTACGCAGCTTTTGCCGCTGATCTCGGGCAGGTTGTGACTGGACAAAGCCGTAAAACCAGCTGCGCGCAACACCAACAAGGCGACAGAGCTGAGCGATCGGGTAAACAGTCTTGTGGGCAGCGACGAAAGCACGTTTCGTGTTCATGTCTTCGCTGCCCTTGAGGCAAAAAAAGCGGAAGCTTTCTCGAGGATCTCATTTTCCAGCTTCAAGCGTTTGTTTTCCTTCCGCAGACGATCCAGTTCCGCCGCATCCGCCTGTTGCCTGCGCAGTGCCGCCATCGATCCTGCCGCTTCGATCTCCAAGCGCCAGGTCTTCAGCTGGGAACTCGTCACACCCAGTTCCCTGGCCACGCTGGTTTGTGTGGCACCAGGCTTATAAAGCCGGCCAACAGCTGCGGCTTTGAATTCATCTGTGAACGTTCGTCTCGATTGTCCCATTCCATGCTCCTTTCCTGGACAGGGGTAATTTACCCCGGTGTCCGGGAACAGGAACGAAGTTCAGACCGGTCATTCAATGCCAGTCTGAGGCGCGAAATTCAAACCGCCCTTTCGTTGCAACCACGACCGGCTAACGAGGAGCGGACAAAGCCGCCACAGAGCTATTTCGCTCAAATGGCAGCTTCGCCTAATATAACCTTCATAATAATCTGGAAGGGTCCGCTCAGGAAAACCGCTTGTGCAGGGCGGAGTTGACCGCCTCCGACGCAAGCACAAGCACAACAATGGCCATGGTTACCGTCGCGGCCTTGTCATATTGGAACGAGCGAACGTAGGTCTGGACATAAAGCCCGATGCCGCCCGCACCGACGATGCCGAGGATCAGGCTTTCGCGCAGGTTCAGTTCGAAACGGAACACGGTGTCCCGCAGGATGACCGGCGCCATCTGAGGCCAGATCGCCCATCGCAGCTGCTGCGTGCGGCTGGCGCCAGCACTTTCCAGTGCTGCCACCGGGGCGGCGGCCACATTGTCGATCGCTTCGGCATAGAATTTCGCCAGCATACCCGTTGCATGGAAGGTGATGGCGAGGATCCCGGGCAAGGGCCCAAGCCCCACCGCACCAACCATGAGCATCGCCACCAGGATCAGCGGAATGGAGCGGATCATCGCCAGAAGGCCGCGAACCGGGCGCCAGACGGCAGCAGGCACCAAAGTCTCGGCTGCGAGAACTGCCAGCCCGGCCGACAGGATAACCGCAAAGAAAGTACCGAGGATGGCAATCCGCAGGGTTTCTGCCAGACCCCGCATGACTTCGCGCCAGATCGACAGGTCCGGCGGCATCATCCGTCCGAGGAATTCGCCCAGGCGAGGCCCTGCACCGGGAAGCTTATCCAGCCCCATATCTGCGCTTGTGGCGGACCAAAGAATGGCCGCCGCCAGCAAGATCCAAGTCAGCACCTGGCTCATCAGCTGACCACGCGCAGCCCGGCGCCGGGAACCGTGCCGTGGTAAAGTTCGGCGATGTCATCGCTGGTCACTTGAGCGGAGGGTTTGTCGAACTGCACTGCGCCGGCCCGCAGCCCCACAATCCGGTCGGCAAATCGGCGCGCCAGTTCTGGCTGATGCGAACTGAAGACGACTCCGATGCCGCGTTTGTCAGCTGCGCCTGTGATCAGGCCGAGGATCCGTTCCGCATGAGCCGGGTCAAGGTTGCTCACCGGTTCGTCGGCAAGGATCAGCCTGGGATCCTGCGCCAGGCAACGGGCAATTGCCACCCGCTGCCGCTGACCGCCCGAAAGCTGGTCCGCCCGGCGCCGGGCCAGGCCGGAAAGGCCGGTGTCTTCCAGCGCCGCGGCCACCTTGAGGTGATCCTGCTCGCCGAACCGTCCCCAAAGGGAGGGCCAGGTCCGCATCCGGGCAAGCCGCCCGTTCATCACATTCTGATAGACAGTCAGCCGGTCAACCAGCGCAAATTCCTGAAAGATGAACCCGGCACTGGTGCGCAGCTCACGCGGCGGAGCGTGCGTTGCCGAAAGCGGCCCCCCCAGAACCTCGGCCTCGCCGTGCCAGCCGCGCAGGCGGC
This sequence comes from Leisingera sp. F5, assembly GCF_001593695.1. Lineage (NCBI taxonomy): Bacteria > Pseudomonadati > Pseudomonadota > Alphaproteobacteria > Rhodobacterales > Roseobacteraceae > Leisingera > Leisingera sp. F5. The sequence goes on from NZ_LUKH01000147.1 coordinate 2,238, forward strand.
CGTCGAGCAGTGCGAGCAGGGTGGATTTCCCGGCGCCCGACGGGCCAAGCAGGGCCACCCGCTCACCCGGTGCAGCGCTGAGCGACACTTCGCGCAGCGCCGCGGCGCCGTCGAAGTGGTGGGACACTGCATTCAGGGTGAAGGCTGCTGTCATTTCAGATACCCGTAGCGCCGAGCGGTCTGGCGCACGCCTTCGTAAACGTCCCGGTCCGCCGCGATGTAGCCGTCCGGCCCATAGAGATACGCCAGCAGGTGGCGGTTGCCGGGCTCATTGAGCTGCAGCATGGTTTCGACGAACCTGGCCTGCACGCGCTTGTCCAGGCCGGGCCGGGCAACAACCGCGTGGCTTGGGATCTGTTCGCTTTCGGCCAGGACTTTGACTTCTGCCTGCTGATCCGGTGTCAGCAGAAGATCGGCATACTGGCTGGCGCCGGCGGCATCCACGAGGCCATTCGCCATGGCCTGCATCGCCTGCTGATAGCCCCCGGCAAAGAACTTCCGGCCAAAGAAATTGTCCGCATCGACTGCATCGGCAATGAGCCCCTCGCGCACGAACAGGTCAAGCGGGTAGAGATAGCCGGACTCCGACACAGGATCGGCAAAGGCAATGTCACGCCCCTTGAGGTCGGCCAGCGTCTCGATGCCGCTGTCCTTGCGGACAAACACGCGGCCCGCATAGCTCGGCTGCCCGCGGTAGACCTCGGACAGCAGTGGCACGGCACCAATCTGATCCTCGGCCAGAACATAAGGCAGAGCGCCCATGAAAGATATGTCTGCATCGCCGTTGCGCAGCGCCTCGACGGCGGCGGCATGGTCGAAGGTCACAAACCCTGTCACCGGCATTCCCATGCGTTCGGACAGCCAGCCGGTGACCGCCTTTATGTCGCCCAGCAGCTTTTCGGGGTTTTCTTGCGGAATGAAGGCCAGTTTCAGCTCCTCACCCGCTGCCAAGGCTGGCGCGGCGAGGATTGCGGCCGATACGGCCAGAAAATTGCGGCGCGACAGCATCAGAACATCCTCTCGTCAATATCGGCTTGCATCGCTTTGAACAGGTCCCACTGGCGGCCTGCCTCCTCCCAATCGCCTTTGGCGCTTGCATCGCCGACAGCCCGCAGGATGGCCGCGAACTCATAGATCTCCGGCTTGGAGTTTTGATTAACCATGACACTCGCATCTGCCGCCAGATCAGGGGCGACCGTATCCACCAACAGGGCGATGTTTTCGGCATCGCGCATCGGCAGCAGCGTATCCAGGGTGCTTGCGAAAGTGGTCAGTTCTTCCCAGGACAGGCGGAACACGCTGTCGCGGCCTTCAAACGCCTGATAGGGTTCCTCACCATCTCCGACAGCCTCAAGATAGGCGGTCAGATCGGCACGCTGCGCCTCATCCAGCCCCAGATCTTTGCTTTCGTCGAACCAGTCCACAACGCTGGCCAGCGTTTGCAGCGACCCGTCGTGCATATAGGGCGCGGTGAAGTTGATATTGCGCAGGGTGGGGGTTTCAAAGTGGATTGGCGTGCCGCCCAGGAAGGGGGGCTCGGCAGTGCCGATGTCGTATGTGAGACCATCGCGGAAGTTACGCTCGGGCGTGTGGCACGAGGCGCAGGAGCGGTCTCCCAGTCCGGCAAAATCGGTATTGAACAGCTTCTCCCCGCGCTTGGCTGCATCCGAGGCCAAATCCGTCAGCCTGCCCGCCCTGTCGATTTTCGGGTTCGGAAGAAAGTCGAACTGCTTGACATAGGCCTCCAGCGCGTCCAGCTGGAAGGGTGTCGGCTCATCGCCTGCGAACTCGGTCACGATCACATTGCGGATGAACCGCCGCAGGCTGGGCTCGCGCCCGTCGCGCCCGTAAGGCGCAGTAAAGCGGATGCCCCGCATCGAAGGCGTGTCCAGATGGTCGTCTACCCGGTCATTGAACATCGGGTTGAAGAAGGAGCCGTCCACATCCATGCCACCCACGTACTTTGACAGTCCGGGGATGAAGAAGTCCCGGTTCACATCTGAACGGTTGTGGCAGGTGGAACAGGCAATACCCAGTTCGCGAGCCGGGCCGCCAAAAATTTCCGGGCTGTCGAACAGCATGTCGCCATAGGCAACCAGCGGCAGGTTCGCCTCATCCTCGCCAGCTTCTTCAAATTGCAGCACCAGCCGGGGCAGTTCCCGCTGATCGGCGATATTCGACCCCGGAGGCAAGGTTGCAGGCAGCGACACCGGCGTTCCCGAGCGCACGGCGCTTTCGGGAACCGGGGTCAGCGTTTCGCGTTCCGCATAGGCGGCAGGCAAATAATTCTCTGTCAGATAGGTTTCGAGCGTTGCACGTGCTGCGGCAAAGCTCTCTGCATCGGTCTCTTGCGCTCCATGGCCAAGTACGCCAGCAGTGCCAAGCGAGGAGTTCAGGGCGAGCCATGCCCGCCCCAGATCGCGCGCGGCATTCGCATCCGCCGCCTTGATGCCGTCCTCGAACGCCCGGAACAGCGCTTCGGCATTGGCAACCTCATGTGCTGCGCTGGGTTGACCAAGCGCAGTCTCTGCCGCTGCCAAGTGACGCAGGATACCCTGGGCCACGGCTGCCGTGGCTGCCTCGAAC
>NZ_LUKH01000148.1:0-4799 GCF_001593695.1 Leisingera sp. F5
GAACCGGGTGGCTGGCACCGGCTGGGCAGAGGGTGGGAAACAAGCGTTCTGCGCAGCAGCGGGCCGGCTTAACGCTGTTCTGCGGCAAGGGTCCGCGGCAGGGCGGCAGCAAAGGCAACGGGCAGCGCCTTGATGGGTTCTGCAACGCCGCGCAGATGGAAAGTTTCCAGCGCCAGATGGCTGGAATCGTATCCGGCAGCGTCCAGCAGGCGGGCCGAAATCAGCAGCTCGACGCCCAGATCCTTGGTCTTGGCCTCCAGCCGGCTGGCAGTATTGACGCTGCCGCCGATGATGGTGCGCGGAGCATGGCCGGCGCTGCCGATTTCGCCCAGAACCAGTTCGCCCAAGTGGATGCCGATACCGATGCGGATTTCCGGTTCGCCGTCGGCGGCAAGCCGGGCGTTGAAGTCCTGCAGTGCGCTGCCGATGGCGGTTGCTGCGTCCAGAGCCGCCTGGGCTGAGCGGGCGGGAGAACGAGCCTCGAACAAGGCGAGCAGGCCGTCGCCAAGGTATTTGTCCACGGTGCCGCCCGCGCCGGTGACAGCGGGCACGATGGCGTCAAAGAAGCGGTTCAGAAGGAACACCACGTCATAGGGCAGCTGGCCGGCGGTGCGGGCGGTAAAGCCGCGCATGTCGAGAAACAGGATGGCGAGCTGCTGTTCGCTGCCCTGGCTGGCATGGGCGCGGCCCTTTTGCCCGTCGGGGCGGAACATGCGGGTAACGGTCAGCGGCGCCTCTGGCCGGATCTGGCAGGCCAGCCGCATGTTGGCGGGGGCCTTGACCCGTTCCAGGCTGCGGGCCTCAGGCGGTGTGGGCGGCGGCAGGTGATCGCCGCCTTTGTCCACCACCACCCGGCAGGTGGTGCAGCGCCCCTTGCCTCCGCAGAGCGACGTGTGCTGGACCCCGTTGGCCTGGGACATCTGCAGCAGGGTCATGCCGCGCTCGGCGCGAATTTCGGGACCAAAGGCATAACGGATCTGCACCGCCCGGCGGCGGCGCAGCAGCCGGGCCAGCAGATGGGCCGCCGCTGTCAGTCCCAATAGGATGAGGAAACCGGTGAACCAGCGGCTGTCTGTTTCCAGCAGCGCGGCAAAATCCTCGCGGCTGGGCCAGTTGAAATCGGCCATCAATCCGGCACGCCGGCTGCCTTCGACAAACAGATCATAGATGCGGCGGCCTTCGGTCAGGAGGCCGGCCAGGGCAAAGCCGGGGACAAAGACTGCCAGCCCGGCCATCCAGGGGATCAGAGGCCGCCACCAGCGGGTCAGGCGCAGCCAGTAGTGCAAACCCATGCAGCCGTGGATCCACACCGCCAGCAGCAGTGCGCTTTGCTGCCAGACCTCGGGCGAGGCCCACATCAGCACGATTTGATAGGGGAATTCATCGTTGACGCCGTAGATTTCGTGCGAATAGCGGGTGAACACCAGATGGCTGAGCAGCTGCAGCGGGATCAGCAGGCCAAGCAGGGTTTGCAGCCCCTCGCCAAAGTGCATCCTGAGGCTGCGGCGGCGGGCCAGGTTCCACAGGGCAAGGCCCGCGTGCAGGATCAGCGAGGCATAAAGGATCAGGCCGCCGGCCCGGCTGCGGGTGATCAGCTGGCGGATGTCCTGGAAGTCATCCATCCATTCGGGCGACAACAGCCCCAGGCCGATGTTTATGAAATGGAAGAAGGCATAGGTAAGCAGCACCAGCCCGGTGATGATCCGGGTGCGGCTGATCCAATTGCCTTGCCAGAGTGCGCTTGCCACCCCGGTCCTCCTGTTTCGCGGTTTCCGGGGGCAGACTGCGGCGGGCAGGCGCGCCGGTCAAGGCAGCACGGCGTTTACACCAGGGGCCGGTCTGCCAGCAGGCGGCTTTCCTTTTGTTTCAAAACCCTGCGGGCGGCGGGGTAGCCGCTGCCGCCGGCCAGCGCGAGATCGGGGAACAGCTCCAGGATCTCCTGCCTCGCAGCGGCGCCGCCGCCGTCCAGAAGCTGGCTGCCGGGCTGGAAGCTTTCAGTCCAAAGACCGTTTGAGAACACCGCCTGATGGCGCTCGAACAGAAGGTGCACATAAGTGGTCCGGGCAACCGGCTGCCTGGCAACGCCCGGATGCGCCTGCAGGTGCGCGGCGGCGGCAAGCACCTCCGGCTCTTCGAACAGCATCTGGCAGGCGGCGCCTTTCAGCAGCAGCCGGTGCTGCGGCGAGATCCAAAGGTCCTGGGCCGGCTGGCCGGGGGCAAAGGCATCGGCGGCAACCTGCACCGGCTGCAGATGCGGGCAGGCCTGCATCCAGTCCGCGCCGATCTGGCGGATACCAACCCAAAGAACCGGCTGAAAGCCGTTGTCGCGGGTTAGCACCCGGTCGCCGGGGCGCAACCGTTCCACCGGGCGCAGGCCCTGGTCGGTGCAGATAGCGGTGCCGGTCACGAAACAGGGCACAAAGCTGTCATATTGGGAGGTGCCGGTATTGCTGCCGGAGGTTTTCTGGTACGGTGCGCCATCCTTCAGCGGGGTATCGGTGGAAAAGCCCCAGACATCCTGCGTGACGCCGTTCCGGGAAAACACGGTGATGGTGATGACCGGGCCGAAGGGATTGCCACCGGCATCAAGCTCTTGCAAGTAGTGGTGCGATTCGGCCTCGACCGGGGTGCCGCCGGCCACCATGGAACCGCCATCGACGATGGTATGGCCGCCTGACTGGTCATCTTCCATCGTGTCAGCACCGCCTGCGGTGTCGTCCAGGGTGATCCGCTCGATGGCGTAGCTGGAATCATAGGTGAAGACCGTGCCGACCGGGGTGTCCGAATTGTTGATGATCGAACTGCCCGCAGTCATATGGGGTGAGCTGTCATCGACGGTAAAAGCGTCCGCATTGAACGCGCTTAAAGTTCGTATCGCCATTTCGGCCCCCCGGCAGAACGATCTGATATGCAGTCGCTTACGCGAAGGTTTTGCGGTGCTTTTTTCTAATACCGGGTTAAGGCGCCGCAGAAAGGCGGATGAATTTTTTGTACACCCGTTTGGGTGCATTCCGGTAAGTGTGAAAGGTCGGTTAAGTGAAATATTTCAGCATCTTGCCTGGGTTTTCGGGGCTTGCGGCGAACCAGCGCAGGGGCTTAGGCAGGCGTGCCCCTCGGGCGCGTGGGTCGGGGCCAGGGGCTGATCTGCCCGGGTCTGAAACAGGATCCGCCAGACGGGTCCGGCAAAGGAGAGGCGTCGTGCGGGCGGGCTCAGCCCTCCAGCCCCCAGCCGCCCGGTGCGAACCCGTGGGAGAGGGCGGCGCGGGTGGCCACTTCTTCGCCGATCCAGATACCGGTGGCGGAAATGATCTGCTCCGGCAGGGTGGCGATCAGATAGGGGGCGCCGTCTTCACTGTCTGCCGCGCTGACCCAGCTGCAGCTGTAGCCCTCGCGGCTCAGTTCTTTGGCCAAGGGCTGCCAGTCCGCGCCGTCGCGGGCGGGGACGAAGAAGTAATCAACGTCCGCCGCCTCGGGCAGGCCGTGTTCGGCCTGCAGGTCGTTGAATGCCGCAACGGTTCCGGCCCGCTGGGTTTCGAAATCATGCGGCATCCGGATCAGTCCTGCTCGGCCAGGAAACGTTCGGCGTCGAGTGCTGCCATGCAGCCCATGCCGGCCGAAGTGACCGCTTGGCGGTACTTGTGGTCGGTCAGGTCGCCGGCCGCATAGATGCCGGGGATCGAGGTTTCGGTCGAGCCGGGTTTGACCTGGACGTAGCCGCCGTTGTGCAGCTCCAGCACGTCCTTGACCAGTTCATTGGCGGGGGCGTGACCGATGGCGACAAAGACGCCTTTGCAGGGAATTTCCTTCAACTCGCCGGTTTGCACGTTCTTGACCACGACGCCTTCGACCCCCAGCGGGTTTTCGGTGCCGACGACCTCTTCAAGGGTGTGGAACCACAGGGGTTCGATCTTGTCGTTCTTCATCAGGCGGTCGATCAGGATCTTCTCGGCGCGCAGCTCGTCGCGGCGGTGGATCAGGGTCACTTTGGAAGCGAAGTTGGTGAGGAACAGCGCCTCTTCTACGGCCGTATTGCCGCCGCCGATCACCACAATCTCCTGGCCGCGGTAGAAGAAGCCATCGCAGGTGGCGCAGGCGGAGACGCCGAAGCCCTTGAACTTCTCTTCCGACTCCAGGCCCAGCCACTTGGCGCGGGCGCCGGTCGCGAGGATCACCGCATCGGCGGTGAAGGTGGTGCCGCTGTCGGCCTTGGCCACAAACGGGCGCTTGGACGTGTCGAGCGAGGTGATATAGTCGCCGATGACCTCGCAGCCCATCGCCTGGGCGTGCTCCTGCATCTTGATCATCAGATCGGGGCCCTGCACCTCGGTGAAGCCAGGGTAGTTTTCGACCTCAGTGGTGGTGGTCAGCTGGCCGCCGGGCTCAATCCCCTGGACCAGGATCGGTTCCAGCATGGCGCGGGCCGCATAGACCCCCGCGGTGTAGCCCGCAGGCCCGGAGCCGATGATCAGAACCTTGGTGTGACGCGTCTCGCTCATGTTCGTCCCTTACATAAAGCAGCATGGCGGGCGTGCCGCCGTCAGAACATGCATATAGCGGCAGGGGTCGCGGGCTTAAACCCCCAAGGCTTTGCATGCGGCAGGATACAAATCCGCCAGGGAGGCGCGCATTGCGGCTTGCGCCTTTGGAGCGCAAAGAATATTGCGCGACGATGAAACATTATTGCGCGGCCCGGCGGCGGTGCTATAAGAAACGCAAATTCCACAGGAGCTTTGAACATGGTCACAACCCGCCTTGATCCGATTGATCGCAAGATTTTGTCGGAGCTTCAGGCCGATGGG
>NZ_LUKH01000149.1:0-4785 GCF_001593695.1 Leisingera sp. F5
CTGCGAGGATGGGCACCGTGATGCCGCTCAGCGCCTGGTATGTCACCGCCGCGCTGCTGGCCCCTTGCGGATATGTGCTGCAGGATGTGGTGGCTGACGCGATGTCGGTCGAGGCCGTGCCCCATGCGGATGGCCAAGGCCAGCCCCTGCCCGAGGCTGAGACCAAATCCCTGCACACCACCATGCAGACCTTCGGCCGCATCGCGCTGATCGGCGGCTCCAGCGCCGCCGCCGCGCTTAACGTTGCCCTGTTCGACGGCGCCGATGCGCTGCCGCAGGAGGGCAAAGGCGCGCTTTACGGCTTTGTCTTCAGTCTCGCTCTGCTGATCCCGGTGATCTCGCTTTCGGGCGTGGCCTTGGCGATCTGGCAGAAATGGCGCAAGGCTGCCCAGCTGCGCCGTGCCGGTGCCGCGGAGGCAGAGATCCGCGCCCGCATCGAACTCCCGCGTGAGCCGGTCACGCCAAATCACTGGTATTTCATCGGCGGCGGCGCCTTTGTCCTGCTCTCCCTCGCGGTGGGCCTTGGCGATGTGCCTTATTCGCAAGAAATCGTTTTTTCTGGTTCCATGGGCATCGTGCTGCTGCTGATGCGCCAGCTGGTGGCGGTCCTGCCCACGGACCAGGCCCGCGCCCTGATCGGCACCGCCATCATCATCTTTGTCTACCGCGCCACGCCCCTGCGCGGCCCAGGCGCCACCTGGTTCGAAATCGACGTGCTCGGGTTTGATCAGCAGTTCCTGTCGGTGCTGGCCCTGATCACCTCGCTGCTGACGCTGGCCGGCATGCTGATCTTCCGCCCGATGATGGCCAGCCGCCCGATCACCTGGATCGTCGCCTTCCTCGCCATCACCGAGGCCGTCCTCAGCCTGCCCAACATCGCGCTTTACTACGGCGCCCATCATTGGACCGCGGCGATGACCGGGGGCCTGGTTGATGCGCGCTTCATCGCCATGGTCGACACAGCCGTCGAATCCCCGCTGGGCCAGGTCGCGATGATCCCGATGCTCGCCTGGATCGCCCGCAACGCACCCTCGGGGCTGAAAGCCACCTTCTTTGCGGTCATGGCCTCCTTCACCAATCTGGCGCTGTCGGCCTCTAGCCTCGGCACGAAGTACCTGAACGAAATCTTCCTGGTGACCCGCGAGGTCACAGATTCGGCAGGCACCATCACCACTCCCGCCGATTATTCGCAGCTGGGCATGCTGCTTATCACTGTCGGCGTGATCCTCCTCCTGGCGCCGCTCACGGCAATATTTGTCATTCAGAACAGCCGATTCCGCACCTCCGAGTAACGAAACCGCAGCCTGACTGCCCGTATGCGGCACGCGGTGCCGTTTTTCTGCTGGACTACTGTTCACTTCTGTACAGAATGCAAGCAACACCTACTCAGGGGAGGCCCACATGAAAACCACCACCCGCGTGGCAGTTATCGGCGGCGGCGTCGTCGGCTGCTCAGTCCTGTATCACCTGACCAAGCTCGGCTGGTCCGATGTCATGCTGATCGAGCGCTCCGAGCTGACCTCCGGCTCCACCTGGCACGCGGCGGGCGGGTTTCATACGCTCAACGGCGACACCAACATGGCGGCGCTGCAGGGCTACACCATCAAGCTCTATAAAGAGCTGGAAGCGATCACCGGCATGTCCTGCGGGTTGCACCACGTCGGCGGCGTTACCCTGGCCGAGACCCAGGAACGTTTCGACATGCTGAAGGCGGAGCGGGCCAAGCACCGTTTCATGGGCCTGGAGACCGAGATTGTTTCCCCCGAAGAAATCAAGAAAATCGCCCCCGTCACCAACATCGACGGCATCGTCGGCGGGCTGTATGATCCGCTTGACGGCCACCTGGATCCTTCCGGCACCACCCACGCCTATGCCAAGGCCGCGCGCATGGGCGGCGCCACGATTGAGACCCACTGCAAGGTGGTTGAGACCAACCAGCGCCCCGACGGCACCTGGGACGTGGTCACCAGCAAGGGCACCATCCACGCCGAACACGTCGTCAACGCCGGCGGTCTCTGGGCGCGCGAAGTTGGCGCCATGGCCGGCGTCTATTTCCCGCTGCACCCGATGGAACACCAGTATATCGTCACCGACGAGGTGCCGATGATCGCCGAGATCATCGACGGCGGCGGCGAACACCCGCATGTGATGGACCCGGCCGGCGAAAGCTATCTGCGCCAGGAGGGCCGCGGTCTCTGCATCGGATTCTATGAGCAGCCCTGCAAACCCTGGGCAGTGGACGGCACGCCGTGGGACTTCGGCCATGAGCTGCTGCAGGACGACTTCGACAAAATCGAGGATTCAATCAACTTCGCCTACAAACGCTTCCCGGCGCTGGAGGCTGCGGGCGTGAAATCAGTGATCCACGGCCCCTTCACCTTTGCCCCCGACGGCAACCCGCTGGTCGGCCCGGTGCCTGGAATGCGCAACTACTGGTCGGCCTGCGCGGTGATGGCCGGCTTCAGCCAGGGTGGCGGCGTCGGCCTGATGCTGGCCCAGTGGATGGTCGAGGGCGAATGCGAGCGCGACACATTTGCGATGGACACCGCCCGTTTCGGCGACTGGATCACGCCCGGCTACACTCGCCCGAAAGTCATTGAAAACTATCAGAAACGCTTCTCCATCGCCTACCCGAACGAGGAGCTGCCCGCGGCCCGCCCCTTCCGCACAACCCCGATGTACGACATCTTTGATGGCATGGGCGCTGTCTGGGGCGCGCAATACGGGATGGAAGTCCCGAACTACTTCGCGACAGGCGATGAGCCGCGTTTCGAGACCCCGTCCTTCCGCCGCTCCAACGCGTTTGAGGCGACCGCACGCGAAGTCAAAGCAGTGCGCGAAGCCGTCGGCATTAACGAGGTCCACAACTTCGGCAAATACCTGATCAAGGGCACAGGTGCGCGCGCCTGGCTCGACCGCATCATGGCCGGCCGGGTGCCAAAACCGGGCCGCCTGTCGCTGACCCCGATGCTGTCCCCCAAGGGCCGCCTCATTGGCGATTTCACCATCTCTTGCCTGGCGGAAGAAGAATTCCAGCTCACCGCCTCCTACGGCTCACAAGCCTACCACATGCGCTGGTTCCTGCAAAACCTGGACGACGGAGCAACCCTCGACAACATCTCCGACACCCGCAACGGCTTCCAGATCGCAGGCCCCAAGGCGCGCGAGGTGCTGCAGGCCTGCACCCGGTCCGATATATCGAACATGCGTTTCATGGATGTGCGGCGCCTCACTGTGGGCATGGCCGACTGCATCGTGCAGCGCGTCAGCTACACTGGCGATCTTGGCTATGAGATCTATTGCGACCTGCCCTCCCAGCGCGCCCTGTGGGATGCGCTCTGGACCGCCGGCCAGCCCCACGGCATGAAACCCTTCGGCATGCGGGCAATGATGTCGCTGCGATTGGACAAGTTCTTCGGCTCTTGGCTGCGCGAGTTCTCACCCGACTACACTGCCGCGGAAACCGGCCTCGACCGCTTCATATCCTTCAAGAAACCCGCAGATTTCATCGGCCGCGCCGCAGCCGAGGCCGAAAGCAACGCAGGCCCCGCCCGCCAGCTCTGCGCCTTTGAGGTCGCGGCAGACGACGCCGATGTAGTCGCCTATGAGCCGATCTGGCTGGACGGCGCAGTCGTGGGCTTCTGCACCTCCGGCGGCTACTCGCACCACGCGCAGAAATCCATCGCGCTGGGGTTCGTTCCCACTGATAAAGCCGTTGAAGGCTTGGAGGTGGAGATCGAAATCCTCGGCAAGATGTACCAGGCCCGCCTGATCACTCAGCCGCTGTTCGACACAGACGGCGTCCGGATGCGCGGACAAGCCTGAAAAACACCGGATACAGGTCAGGCAATCTGACCTGTACCCAACCCGTTGCCACAGCAGCGCACGGTGACATGACGGCACTCCCGCAACGTATACGTCAGCACCTGCAACCGAATGTTTCGCGCGCGAAACATTCGGTCAACCTTACTGACCATTGCGGCTTTCGCTGGCCCCCGCTCTTCATCTTTGCAAAAATACTCCCGCCGGAGGCATCCGCCATTGCCGCCAAGAACCAAGGACGGGTTGCATGACCGCCATCGCCATTCTCCTGCTCGCCGCCGGCGCCTCATCCCGGATGCAAGGCCGCGACAAGCTGATGGAGGATGTGGACGGCCAGCCTCTGCTTGCCCTGATGTGCCGCCGGGCGGCGCTTACCGGTTTGCCAGTGTTCGTGACTTTGCCCAGCAAAGCCCACCCCCGCGCAGCCGCCACCGGCAGCGCGACCCCGGTCCCGGTTCCCGACGCGGCTGAGGGCATGGCCGCCTCGATCCGCCGGGGAATCGCAGCACTGCCTGAACAGACTCAGGCCGTTATGATTCTGCCCGCCGACATGCCGGAAGTTGTGACGCAGGACATGCTGCGCCTCGCCGCGCATTTCCACGGGGAGGACAGCCCGGTCCTGCGTGCCGCGTCGGAGGACGGCACCCAAGGCCACCCGGTGCTGTTTCCGCGCCGCTGCTTTGCGGCCCTGAACAGCCTTAGCGGCGACCAGGGCGCCCGCAGCATCCTGACATCCGAACCGGTGCAGATGGTGCCGCTGCCAAAGAACCATGCGCTGACCGATCTGGACACGCCCGAAGACTGGGCCGCTTGGCGCCTGCACCGCTGACACCCCCGCAAATGCAGAGAAGGCAGGGCACAAGACCCTGCCTTCCTGCGCTTTGCTCTTCTCTGCCGTTTCCCCCAAAACAACAGCAGCATTTCTCAATGCACGAGCAGATGCGCCTCGTGTTTCCGCAAGGA
>NZ_LUKH01000150.1:0-4773 GCF_001593695.1 Leisingera sp. F5
GGATGGGGTGATGCCTTCGGCGACCCCGTCGTGGCCACAGCGCTATTGGATCGGCTGTTGCATCACTCCGCCGTCATCCAGATCGAAGGCGCCAGCTACCGCCTGCGAGGCCACATCGATCTGATACCTGAACACACCCGCACAAACGCACCCATCACACCGCCGCCGCCGCCAAACGGCGCGGCCGTCCACCAAAAAACGGAGCTGCAAGTCACTGAACCGGCTGACAACCAAAACCGCAATACTGGGGAACTGTAGCCTGCCTGTTTTGGGGGAATGTGAGATGCCATTGATAAGTGTCCCGGCACAGACGGCTTCTACGACCGCCAGTCGATCAGCCAGGATGGCCCCAAGGATGTCTGCCATTTGTATGTCAGCATAGGGCCGACGTTCCAGTTTGCACTGACCGCGTCTGACCGCGGTAGGCAGTTCCCAATTCTTGAACGGCGCTCCGTTGCGCAATGTCCCAGGATCTCGGGCTGAAACAGGAAAACAGTGTCGCGGGTCGCAGAGTGATTTGCCGGGTCCGAAGGCGCGCGCGGCTGCCGACAATACGCCCTTACTGCCAGCAGTCCAATCGGTCGGCAGAGGCCCTGATCACACCGGGCTGACATACGGAACAAGGCTGGTGCGCTATTCCGGACCGTTCTGCCTTGCAGCTCCAGATGCGGTTGCGCCAGGAAATAGGCCAGTCAGCGGGCTTTCAGCCGGGCCTTCAGCTCGCCATAAGAATTGAATTCTAACCGAGACACGAAGAACCGGCGCCGGATCACGCCGAACTGGTTCTCGGCCCGGCCTTTCTCCGAACCGGAAGCGGTAGTGCAGGTCCGTCCGATTGGGCGTCATGCACAATCTCTTGCGTCTCGCGCGGACACTCGAAACTCGCGGTAGATCTGCTTGAAGGACTTAACCTAACGGAAATACGCCCGCTGATCTTCGCAGTTTTTTGCGCCGCCAACTTCACCAATCCGCTCTCTCAATGTATGCTTCCGGCGGAGGCCGTCTGACGAGATCACGGTGCTGGTGATAAGTCCGACCTTATGGCCGACCATAAGTTCAGACCCGAGATTGAAGTCCTTTCCGCCGCTGATGCCCCGCGCCGGCGGCACTGGAGCGATGCGGATAAAATCCGGATCGTGGAGGAAAGCTTTGCGGGGCATCGCAAGGTGGCAGCGACAGCCCGGCGGCATGGTGTATCGCGCTCTCTTTTGACGATATGGCGGCGGCAATACCGGGACGGGGAACATGGCGACGAGACCTCACCGGCATTTATCCCGTTGACGCTTTCGCCTGGGTCGCCCGCGCCAACACCAGTCGCACAGTCTGGAGCCGGCGATGTCCAACTTGAGATCGTGCTGAGGAACGGGCGCCGGCTCCTTGTCCCCTCCACAGTGGACCCCGAGATGCTGGCCCGGCTTCTTCCGGTGCTGGAGGGGCGATGATCGCCTTCCCGGCGGGGGTATGCGTTTGGATCGCAGGCGGAGTGACCGACATGCGGCGCGGCATGAACACCCTGGCTCTGACAGTTCAGCAGGGTCTAGGGCGCGACCCGCATGCGGGTGAAATCTTCTGCTTCCGGGGGCGCAAGGGCGACCTGGTCAAACTGCTTTGGCATGATGGCGTCGGCATGTCGCTCTACACCAAACGGCTGGAAGCGGGGAAGTTCATCTGGCCGACCAGCGGGACCGGCGAAGCGGTGCAGATCTCCGCTGCCCAGCTCGGATACCTGCTGGGGGGGGATCGACTGGCGTAATCCGCGCTGGACACAACGCCCTGCAAAGGCGGGATAAACTGGTCTCATCAGCCTTGTTTCCATAGGTTTTGCGGTGCGCACGTGGTAGGTCTCGGCCATGCCAGAGGCCGCTACCGGGATTGCCGGATTGCGCGCCGCACTTGCGGCATCGGAAGCACGTGCCGAAGCTGCCCAGACTGAACTTGCGCAGGTCCGGGCGGCGGTCTCGACCTCCGAGGCGATGATCAAGCATCTCCGGCTCGAGATCGCCAAACTCCGGCGCGAACAATATGGCCACAGCTCGGAACGGCGTGCCCGCTTGATCGACCAGATGGAGATGCAGCTCGAGGAGCTCGAAACTGCGGCCGCCGAGGATGAGACCGCGGCAATGAGGCTGACGAAGGCCGCGGCCGTGGCCGGCTTCGAACGCCGCCGCCCGGCACGCAAGCCCTTTCCGAACCATCTGCCGCGTGAACGTGTGGTGGTCGAGGCACCCACCGCCTGTTCCTGCTGCGGCTCAGATCGCATCGTGAAGATGGGGGAGGACATTGCCGAGACGCTGGAGGTGATCCCGCGGCAATGGAAAGTGATCCAGACGGTCCGTGAGAAGTTCACCTGCCGGGCTTGCGAGAAGATCAGCCAGCCCCCGGCGCCCTTCCATCCCACGCCCCGCGGCTGGGCCGGGCCGAACCTGCTGGCGTTCGCCATGGGTCGCGAACGCATGGCGGCCAATGGCTCACTCCTGTTCGAGAAGTTCGGGCAGCATCTGCCTTTGAACCGTCAGGCCGAGCGCTACGCAAAGGAAGGTGTCGATCTCAGCCTTTCGACGATTGCCGGTCAGGTTGGGGCCTGCACCGTTGCACTCGAGCCCCTCCATGCGCTGATCCGGACCCATGTCCTTGAGGCAAAACGCTTGCACGGCGATGACACGACGGTGCCGCTGCTGGCAAAGGGCGGGACAAAAACTGCCCGGCTCTGGACCTATGTCAGGGAGCGAGCCATAGGGCGCCATTGGTTCAAGCCCAATGGCGAGCGCCCCTTTGGCGGCGGCGCTCCACCTGCCGCTCTGTTCCACTTCTCCCGTGACCGCGGAATGGCCAACCCGAACCGGCACCTCGCCGGGTGGCAGGGCATCCTGCAAGCCCCTCTCGGCAGCATGGCAGTGCCATGCGCCTGCCGGGCAGCGGATGCCTATGGCGGCTACAACGACCTCTACCGCGCCGGACGCGATCCGGCGCCAGTCAGCAGCGCATTCGCCGGTGGGCTCGAACCAGTGGCGCCTTCACCGGCTCATTGCTGGAGCCATGCCCGGCGCAAATTCTTTGAGCTCGCCGACATCAAAGGAATAATCCGCAGGGGCAAGCCTGTCCATGACATCTCGCCCGTGGCGCTGGAGGCGGTGGCCCGGATCGACGCGGTCTTCGACATCGAGCGCGGCATCAATGGCCTGCCCACCGAAGAACGGCACGCCATCCGGCAACGGCTGTCCCGCCCTCTGGTCGAGGCATTGCACGACTGGATGCGCACGGAGCGCGACAGGATGTCGAAGCATAACCCGGTTGCCAAGGCGATCAGCTACATGTTCATCAAGGACCGATGGGCGGCCTTCAGCCGCTTCCTTGACGATGGCCGTATTTGCCTGACGAACAATGCGGCCGAACGGGCCCTGCGGGGCGTTTCTCCCGGCCGGAAGCCCTGGCTCTTCGCCGGGTCCGAGCGCGGCGGCGGCCGCGCCGCGTTCATGTATTCCCTGATCGTCACTGCCAAGATGAACGAAGCCGATCCCCAAGCCTGGCTGGCCGATGTCCTCGCCCGGCTGCCCGGCACGACGGCATCCCGTGTGCCGGATCTATTGCCCTGGAACTGGCCCCCGGCCGAGAAAAGGATAGCTGCATGACCCTGATCGCCCGCCTGCGGATCATCCTGAACGACGTTGATCCTCTGCCTATGCGCCATATCGAGGTGCCGCTGAAGATCAGGCTCGACTGGCTGCATGAGGTTATGCAGGCAGCTATGGGCTGGACCGATACCCATCTCTATGAGTTCCGTGCCGGCGATGCTGGTTGGGGCATACCAGATCCGGATGGGTTCTATGATGGCCCGTTGCCCGCAAAGAAAACGACGCTGGAGAAGGTGCTCGAGGGGACCGGCGTCAGGACGGTCCAATATATTTATGACTTCGGCGACGACTGGGACCACAGCATCCGGGTCGAGCGGGTCAACGATGCCACCCCCGGCGTGCTCTACCCACGGCTTCTCAAGGCCACCGGCGCCTGTCCGCCCGAGGACGTCGGCGGCGCTTGGGGCTACGAAGAGTTCCTCGAAGCCCTCGCTGATCCCGGCCACGAGCAACACGAGGACATGATCCGCTGGTCGGGTGGCTCGTTTGATCCCGACGATCCCAAGGCCGACAGGATCGTCGAGCGGCTTAACCAGCTTGCAAAGAAATGGACTCCGCGGCCCCGCAAACCCAAAATCCCCAAGGGCACTACCTGAGAACTGCCCACGTCCGCGGTCTACGCCGGATGGTTACCTCTCAATCCCTCGAAGGAGCCTCTGAGTAGAAATTTCAGGGGGTGCTTTGGGACGCCTTTGTTTCCAAAAACAGAGTCAATTATGAATGCTTGTGGACAGTTACTGTGATCTGGGATCTGGAGAAAGCCCGGGCACTACATAGATGCCGGGGCTTACGCCAGGTCATTGGAACGGGTCAGGGGTAGTAGCTGCGTACCAGAGCGGTGGCGATCAAGCTCCAGCCATCTGCAACTACAAAAAATGCCAGTTTGAAGGGCAGGGACACGATGGCGGGCGGCACCATCATCATCCCCATGGACATCAGGACCGCGGCCACAACCAGGTCGATAACCAGGAAAGGCAAGAAGACGAGAAATCCGATTTGAAAGGCGCGTGAAATTTCCGACAGCAGGAAGCTTGGAACCAGCGCCGATAGAGGCGCTTCGGGCACGGGGTCCATGCCCTGGGTTTCCGGCCTGAGGTCTGCAATTGCATAAAATGTGTCCGGATCCAGCCGGTTGGCCATG
>NZ_LUKH01000151.1:0-4765 GCF_001593695.1 Leisingera sp. F5
CGCCTGAGCTGCGCGGTGCTATCGCCGACTGGATAGCCCGCCGTTACGGCGTGACGGCAGACCCAGAAACGCAAGTCATGGCGCTGAACGGGACCCGCGAAGGGCTGTACAATGCCGCAATGGCGTTGTGTCCGGAGCAGAAGAACGGGCAAAAGCCGGTGGTGCTGATCCCGAACCCCTTCTACCAGGTCTATATGGTGGCTGCGATTTCGGTCGCAGCAGAGCCGGTATTCGTGCCCGCAACGGCGGTCACCGGTCATCTGCCGGATTATGAGAACCTGCCCGAGGACGTGCTCAACCGCACCGCCGCGGCCTATATCTGTTCGCCTGCCAACCCCCAGGGCGCTGTCGCGTCGCGCGACTACTGGACCAGACTGATCGGGTTGGCTGAGAAATACGATTTCCGCATCTTCGCAGATGAATGCTATTCGGAGATTTATCGCGAAGCAGCCCCCGTTGGCGCTTTGACTGTAGCCCAGGAACTGGGCGCCGATCCTGAGCGTGTGGTCTTGTTCAACTCTCTGTCGAAACGCTCAAATCTTCCGGGGCTGCGATCTGGACTGATAGCTGGCGGTCCAGAAACCATCAAACGTGTTAAACAGCTGCGCGCCTATTCCGGTGCCCCGCTGCCGGCCCCGTTGCAAGCGGCCGCGGCCAAGGTCTGGGCGGATGAGGCGCATGTGGTGGAGAACCGCGCGCTTTATCAGGAAAAATACACAATCGCCGATGAGGTCTTTGCCGGTCTCAACGGCTATATGGCGCCCGAAGCGGGATTCTTCCTTTGGCTTCCTGTGGAAAATGGCGAGCACGCCGCACTGAAGCTGTGGCAGGAGACCGGCGTGCGGGTGCTGCCCGGCGCCTATCTGGCACAAGGCGCGCCCGGACAGAATCCGGGTGAAAACTACATCCGGGTGGCGCTGGTCGCCCCCGCCGAGGACACCCGCACGGCGCTAAGCACACTGCGCGGGTGTCTTTACTGAACTGAACTTTCGCTGCGCGGTGCCTGGCTGGGGGCCGCGCAGCCAAGACCAATAAACGGACAGGTTCGTGACCTTACGGGCAACAGCGGGCACGGGCAAAAGAAACGGAACTGAGGTAGGCATGGCATTTCAAACCCGCAGCCGCGATCCGCTGCTCGACAGCAATATGCAGGCGGCTATTGAAAAGCGCGGCAAGGAATTAATCGGGATTGCATTGATCCTTGTGGGGCTGATGGTTGCCGCCATGCTGGGATCTTATACGCCGGACGACCCGAACTGGACCGTGTCCACGGATGCGCCAGTGCAGAACTGGCTGGGCCGTCCCGGCGCTTCTGTCTCTTTCATCCTGATTACCTTGTTCGGCAAAGCCAGCTGGGCCGTGCCTCTGTTTCTGTCAGCCTGGGGTCTGCGGTTTGTGCTGCACCGGGGCGAGGACCGGGTGGTCTGGCCGCTGCTTTTGTCGGTGCCGTGGCTGCTGGTGGTGGCGCTGCACATGGAAACCCTGAACGCCAGCTCCACTTGGCAGCAGAATTATGACTTCGGTCTTGGCGGGATGGTTGGCTTTACCTTCCTGGGCGCCTTGCTGGCGCTGCTGCCTGTCGGTCTGCATTTCATGGTGAAAATCATGTCGCTGCTGAGTGCCGCGGGAATGCTGGCGCTTGGCTGTGCGGTTCTTGGGTTCACCTGGCCCGAGGTGAAGAAGGGCCTGCACAAGGTAATGATCGGCCTGATCCTGGGCTATGGCGCTGTGGCCGCATTGCTGGGGCGCGGGGCCTCCAGCGGGCTGCAGGCCGCAATGAGCTACCGTAAAGAACGGGCGCAGCAAGCGGAAGAAACTGCCTATGACGCTGCTGATGCCGAGCCGGAGATGTTCGAGGACTACGCTGAAGACGCATACATTGCGGACAACCAGCAGGAAGAGCCGGAAACGCCTGCCAAAGGCGGTCTTCTATCGCGTGTGCCTGGCCTGATCCGCCGTGTTGCACCTGCGCCGGAGGCGGACAGAGCCTATGCGGCTGACATGCAGGATGAGGACGAGGCTGAATTCCTGGCTGATGGCGAGGGCGGCGAAGATCGGATCTCCCAGAAAATCGCCAATGCTGTGCGCATTCGCCGGGCAGCAGATGTGCCACCGGAGCAGGATCCGGCGCTGCCGCTGACCAAAGGCCGCGGTCAGCGCCCTGCACCGCTGATCTACAACCCTGCCATGGCCCAGGACGGCCTGCCGCCTGAACCGCCGCTGACCGCTGCGCTTGCAACGATGCCGCCGCTGCCGGAAGACCCATCGCTGTCCTGGCAGGTTGCCAAAGATGACACCTTTGGTTCGGAAGCACCGGATGCTGACCGGCGGGACGAAGCTGAGGTTGCAAACTCTGCTCCGGATCACAGTATGATAGCTCCGGACTACGTGCCGTCCGAGGATCTGCCGGATGCTGCGGAACCGCCTGCGCCAGTTTCCTCCGCGCCCGAACCGCGCCCGGTGCCGGGACCGCGTCTGACCGTTGATCTGCCCGTGGCCGAGCCGCGCAAGGCAGTGGTCGAACAGCCGGCACGCAAAACCGTACAGCCCTCGGCGCGTGCCAAGGCCGAAGCGCAGCCCAATCTGGCGTTCGATGCCAGCAGCAGCGATTTTGAATTGCCGCCGCTAAGCCTGCTGACCAACCCGACCGGCATCGAGCGCCACCACCTGAGCGACGAAGCGCTGGAAGAAAATGCGCGGATGCTGGAGGCCGTTCTGGATGACTATGGCGTCAAGGGAGAGATCACCTCGGTCCGTCCCGGTCCCGTTGTCACCATGTATGAGCTGGAACCGGCACCGGGCCTCAAGGCATCCCGGGTGATTGGCCTTTCTGATGACATCGCCCGCTCGATGTCGGCGCTTTCGGCACGGGTCTCAACCGTGCCGGGGCGTACAGTGATCGGTATCGAACTGCCGAATGAGAAACGCGAAAAAGTGGTCCTGCGCGAGATCCTGTCGTCGCGGGATTTCGGCGACGGCAACCACGCGCTGCCGCTGGCATTGGGCAAGGATATCGGCGGCGATTCCATGGTCGCGAATCTCGCTAAAATGCCCCACCTGCTGATTGCCGGCACCACCGGTTCCGGTAAGTCGGTGGCGATCAACACCATGATCCTGTCGCTGCTGTATAAGCTGACGCCGGCTGAATGCCGCCTGATCATGATTGATCCCAAAATGCTGGAGCTTTCCGTTTATGACGGCATCCCGCATCTGCTTTCGCCCGTTGTGACCGACCCCAAAAAAGCCGTCGTCGCGCTGAAATGGGTGGTGGGCGAGATGGAGGACCGCTACCGCAAGATGTCCAAGATGGGTGTGCGCAACATCGCCGGCTACAATGGCCGCGTGAAGGAAGCGCTGGCCAAGGGCGAGATGTTCTCGCGAACCGTGCAGACGGGTTTCGACGACGACACCGGCGAGCCGGTGTTCGAGACCGAAGAGTT
Source organism: Leisingera sp. F5 (assembly GCF_001593695.1). Lineage (NCBI taxonomy): Bacteria > Pseudomonadati > Pseudomonadota > Alphaproteobacteria > Rhodobacterales > Roseobacteraceae > Leisingera > Leisingera sp. F5. The sequence continues at coordinate 3,441 of NZ_LUKH01000151.1, forward strand.
TCAACCCGTTGTCCTGCCCTATATCGTTGTGATTGTTGACGAGATGGCAGACCTGATGATGGTGGCCGGCAAGGAGATCGAAGGCTGTGTACAGCGCCTGGCGCAGATGGCGCGGGCGTCGGGGATCCACCTGATCATGGCCACGCAGCGCCCGTCGGTGGATGTGATCACCGGTTTGATTAAGGCTAACGTGCCGACGCGGATTGGTTTTCAGGTATCGTCGAAAATTGATTCGCGCACCATTCTTGATCAGGGCGGTGCGGAACAGTTACTGGGGCACGGCGATATGTTGTATTTACCACCGGGTGCCGGTGTGCCGGTGCGAGTGCATGGTGCCTTTGTCGCCGATGAAGAGGTGCACCGCGTGGTTAATGACTGGGTGAAGCGCGGTGAGCCGGAATATATTGACGAGGTCTTAGAAGGCCCCTCCGAAGCGGCGATGATGCCGGGCTATAGCGGCTCAGAAGAGGGCGGCGGGGATGAGCAGGATGAGTTGTACGATTTGGCGGTTCAGTTTGTGACAGAAAGCCGTAGAGCGTCAATTTCGGCGGTGCAACGTAAATTGAAAATTGGCTATAACCGCGCAGCCCGAATGATTGAATCTATGGAAGCCGCAGGCGTGGTAACGGAAATGAGCAGCAATGGCAGTCGGGAGGTTATCGCTCCGCCTCCGGTTCGAGACTGATATCGTCTCGTCAGTTTTTTTATTTCATCTTGTCTGTGCTCATGGGGTGATGAAAACCCCTAAAAGATTAACTGTATAAGTGATGATATATGCGTAATGTATTGAAAATTAAAGTTGTTTTTTGCCTGTCGTTACTGATGTTGGCCTTTGTTGGCAAGGCTAATGCCGACGTGGATGCTTCACAGCGTTTACATGACTTACTCAAAAACATGCAGTCATTTCAAGCTGACTTTATCCAAAATGTCCTGAATACCAACGGTGTTTTACAGCAAAGTACCCAGGGTGAAATGGCGGTCAAACGACCTGGTTTGTTTTATTGGCAAACCTTTGCTCCCTTTGAGCAGACGCTTGTCGCTGATGGTGAGCAGTTATGGTCCTACGACCCGGATCTGGAGCAGGTGACGGTACAGGCGGTGGGACAGCGCTTAAGTGACACACCGGCGCTGCTGTTCAGTGGTGAAATTGATGGACTGACGGATAGCTACGCGATCAGCGCGGTACAGTTAAAAGATGAAAGCTGGCAATTCCGGCTGCTGCCTAAACAGCCTGACAGCTTGTTTGAAGAACTACGCCTGACCTTTGCGTTCGATACCTTGACGCAGATGCATATTCTCGACTCGCTGGGCAACCGCTCCAGTTT
>NZ_LUKH01000152.1:0-4761 GCF_001593695.1 Leisingera sp. F5
GTAGGTCCGCGGTTCGAGTCCGTGTGGGGGCACTCACAATCGCAAACTTCCGGATCCGGGGTCGGCGCGCGGCCATGAACCCTGAGTGTCCAGTGGAAAATGTCTTCCCCGCCGGGCCTGCTGGGCGACTGGTACTAAAGTACAGAATGACCGTCAAGCCGGTTTGAAAAATCAAATTTCGAAACTGCGGAAACCCCTCGCCGGGATGCGCAAAACCGCCCTCAGCTGCCCTCCGCGGGACAGGTTGAATACAGAGGCTTGCCGCTTCGGCAAGCACCACAGCCCCCTCAACGCCCCCCGTCGCAAAATCAGCGCAAACTGCAGATTTGACCTCCTGGCCGCTCCGCATTACTTCTGTAGGCAAGAAACCCGGAAAAACAGGTCGGATCATGCAGGTCATCATTCACTGCGGGGCACATGCCACTGAAGAAGATCTGCTGTTGAAGGCGCTGCTGAAAAATGCCGGCGCTTTGTCGGAACAGGGCACCGCAGTGCCAGGACCCGGCCGCTACAGGTCCTTGCTGAAGGACTGCCTGGCGGCGATGAAGAACGGCAGCGCCGCCAAGGACGCGCCAAAGGTTCTGTGGGACGCAATTCTGGATGACCGCCAGGCAGACCGGGTGATTCTCTCCAATCCGCATTTCTTTGGCTCGCCGCGGCATGCGCTGCAGGGCGGACGGCTTTACCCAGAGGCGGGTGAACGGCTGCAGGCGCTGCAGGCGCTGTTTCCCTATGATCAGCCGGAAATCTTCATGGCGCTGCGCAACCCGGCCACGTTCCTGCCTGCGATGCTTGCAAAATCCAGCCGAACCATTGTGCGGAACGTCCTGAAGGACTGCAACCCGGTGCAGCTGCGCTGGTCCGGGCTGCTGGCGCAGATGCGGGATATGGTGCCGGGCATGCCGGTCACTGTCTGGTGCTACGAAGACTTGCCGCTGATCTGGAGCCAGGTGCTGCGGGATCTGGGCGGAATGGAGGTCAACGCCCCCCTCACAGGCGGGATGGACCTGCTGGCCACCTTGATGCAGCCTGCCGGCGTGGAGCGGTTGCGCGCCTATCTTGCAGAAAACCCGGATCTTACGGAAATCCACAAACGCCGTGTCTATGCCGCCTTTCTGGACAAGTTCGCACTGGAAGACGCGCTGGAGGAGGAGTTGGACCTTCCCGGCTGGACCAGCGCGCTAGTGGAGGAGATGAGCGAGCGTTACGAGGAAGACCTCTATGTTATCCAGCGGATGCCCGGCGTCACCCTGATTGCGCCATGATTGCAGGCCAGCCCCGCGCCGCGGCTGAACAGCACCCTCGACGCGGTTTGTGCAGTCTGCGTGAACAGATTGCAATTGCGCTCTCAGAGCAGCAGCAAAGCGATGCGGAACCCCCGCTTAACGCAGAGGCTGGCCGTTGCGGCCGAAGGTCAGGTTTTCGCTGCTCAGGTCATCATAGGTGACCTCGACCGCGACTTGCTGGATGGAGCCAAGCGGATAGCTTCGGTATGGCATCCCGTCTTCGTCCTTGATCATGTTTGGGAAGCCTTCCTCAAGGTGGCAATCCGGCAGCGGCCAGATCTCCGGCGGGTTGCCGTTCACCCCCAGCTTGACCTGCGCCAGCCCGCAGCGCCAGGACCACAGGTGGGTGACATAAAGCAGATCTTGGCCGTTGAATTCGCGCACATGGATCCAGTTGGTCTGGGTCGCTGCCAGGATCGGCTTCACTTCGAGCGCGGTAGTAAAGCGGCCGGTGGCCTGTTGCGGCTCTGCTGCCAATCCCGTTTGCGCTGATGCAGGTTGCCCCGCCGCAGTTTGTGCCGGCGCGGCGGCGGCTGCGCGGTCCAGCGCACCGGGTTGCACACTGGGCTGCGCTGATGCCGCAAAAATGGCCAGGATCACGTCAATCATCATTGTCTCTCCCCGGTCTGCGCCCTGAACAGCACAGAACCGCTTGTAATCGCCAGCAGGCCGGTTGCGCGGCGCCTTGCAGGCTTGTAGCTAAACTATCAGGCAGTCCTATCCGCCCGGAAGAGACGGAAAACGGGGAAAACCATGGCAAATGCCCCCTTCAATGTGATGATCGTGGGCCAAGCCGGCCGGCTGCAGTATGAGGCGCTGCTGTTCGCCGCCTCGCTGCGCCATTGTTCGCCCGGGTTTTCCGGACGGTTGTTTGTGGCGGTGCCGCAACCAGGGCCGCTGTGGGAGAAGGACCCCGCCATCCGCAAGCAGGACGTTCTGCAAGCGCTGGCAGATTTGGGCGCCGAGATCCTGCCGTTCGAGAACAAAACCTTCGGCGGCGCCTACCCTTACGGTAACAAGATCGAAGCCTTGCAGGCGATGCCCAAGGGCGAGCCGTTTGTGTTTTTCGACACCGACACGCTGATCACCGGAGAGCTGGCGGATGTGCCGTTTGATTTCAGCCGCCCTTCGGCCTCGCTGCGGGTGGAGGGGACCTGGCCCAAGCCGACCCTGTACGGGCCTGGCTACAGCGGGATCTGGCAATCGCTCTACAGCCGTTTCGGCCTCGACTTTCTGTCCAGCCTCGACCTCAGCCAGCCGGATGAATACTGGAAACGCTACCTCTACTTCAACGCAGGCTTCTTCTACGGCGCCTGCCCGCGGGCCTTTGGCAAGCGGTTCCTGGTCTATGCGCAATCTGTCCGCAACGACCCGCCGCTTGCGCTGACCGGCCAGACACTGGAGCCCTGGCTGGACCAGATAGTGCTGCCACTGGTGATCCACTCCTTTGGCGGCGGACGCGATGCGCTGCCCGGCGGTTATCTGGACGGGCAAACAAGCTGCCATTACCGGCTGTTTCCGCTGCTTTACGCGCGGGAGAACGACTGGGTGGTGGAAATACTGCAGGAGATCGCAGCGCCGAACCGGATCAAGAAAGTGCTGAAGGGCTACGAGCCGATCAAGCGCATGATCTATCAGGGGCGCGGTGAAAAGGTGCGGGCGCTGTTTGACCGCGCAAACCTGCCCCGCCGCGAACAGGCAATCCGCAACCGGATCAAATCCGAAGGCTTCTGGATGCGCTGATCCCGGCCTTCGGGCTTAAGAAAACGCAGGGCTCCCACCTGCTCACGGGCCTCCGGCGGAGACCCTTTGCAGTTGGGCCCGGCGCCGCCAGGGGCCGGCGGCGGGCGGGAGCCTTCCGCTGCGGCATTCCCGCAATTGCCTTCCTAGCGCAGCCATGCTGTTGTGCGCCCGGAATAACAGAGCTTTCAGGGAGACCCATTCATGACCGACGTTCCGACATACGGTTTTGACACCTTGCAGATCCACGCCGGCGCCAAGCCGGACCCGGCCACCGGCGCGCGGCAGACGCCGATCTACCAAAGCACTGCCTATGTGTTCCGCGATGCCGAACACGCCGCCGCGCTGTTCAACCTGCAGGAAGTCGGCTTTATCTATTCGCGTCTGACCAACCCCACCGTCGCGGTGCTGCAGGAACGTCTGGCAACACTGGAAGGCGGTGTTGGCGCGGTTTGCTGCTCTTCCGGCCATGCGGCGCAGATCATGGCGCTGTTCCCGCTGATGGGTCCGGGCTGCAATGTGATCGCCTCAACCCGCCTGTACGGCGGCACCGTTACCCAGTTCAGCCAGACCATCAAGCGCTTCGGCTGGTCTGCGAAATTCGTCGATACCGATGATCTGGACGCCGTGAACGCTGCCATCGACGAAAACACCCGCGCGGTATTCTGCGAATCCGTGGCCAACCCAGGCGGCTATGTGACCGACATCCGCGCCCTGGCGGATATCACCGATGGCGCCGGTATCCCGCTCATCGTCGACAACACCTCTGCCACGCCCTACCTGTGCAAGCCGATTGACCAGGGTGCGACGCTGGTTGTGCATTCCACCACCAAATACCTCACTGGCAACGGCACCGTGACCGGCGGCTGCGTGGTCGACAGCGGCAATTTCGACTGGTCGGCAAATGACAAGTTCCCGTCTCTGTCAGCACCAGAGGATGCCTATCACGGCCTCAAGTTCCACGAGACCTTCGGCCCGCTTGCATTCACTTTCCACAGCATTGCCATCGGCCTGCGCGACCTTGGCATGACGATGAACCCGCAAGGGGCGCATTACACGCTGATGGGCGTTGAGACGCTGTCCTTGCGGATGCAGAAACACTGCGAGAATGCCGAGAAAATCGCCGCCTGGCTCGAAAACGACAGCCGCGTTGACTATGTGACCTACGCGGGCCTGCCGTCCTCGCCCTATTATGAGCGTGCCCAGGCCTGCTATCCCAAGGGTACCGGCGGCTTGTTCACCTTTGCCGTCAAGGGCGGCTATGAGGCCTGCATCAAACTGGTGGATGCGCTGGAGATCTTCAGCCATGTGGCCAACCTCGGCGACACCCGCTCGCTGATCATCCATTCGGCCTCCACCACCCACCGGCAGCTGTCACCCGAGCAGCAGGAAGCCGCAGGCGCCGGCCCGAACGTGGTGCGTATCTCCATCGGGATCGAGGATGCAGACGATCTGATCCGTGACCTGGACCAGGCGCTGGCCAAAGCCTGCGGCTGAGCAGGTCAACCGCCATTCAACAAAAAGGCCGGGCGCCCTGCCCGGCCTTTCCTGTTTTCGCGATTTACTCGCCGCCGGGCACGGTCATATCGAAAACCACCGAGACGTTATGACTGAAGGTCAGCTCGCCCGCCTCAATCGGCATCGCGTGCAATGCTTCGATCTTGTTGCCATAAGGGTAGGCGGCACCAAACAGCTTGCTCTCGAACGGCAGGATTTCGGCGCCCAGGTCCGCCAG
>NZ_LUKH01000153.1:0-4758 GCF_001593695.1 Leisingera sp. F5
CCTTCCATCATGCAGCGCCGATCCCAGTGTCGCTGATCAACTACCTCTGGCCTGCTTGCCTGATCATTCTTGGCAACTTGTTCTTCCAGCTGCGCAGCGGGTTCCCGGGTTACCTTGGAGCCGCGCTTGGTTTTGCCGGGGTGTTAATCCTGATCGGCAAAGATGGATTTGCACTCCAGCTATCTGAGACACTCGGCTACTGTCTTGCCTTTGTTGGAGCAATCCTTTGGGCGCTGTTCTCAAACCTTCGCCGCCATGATCAGTCAGACGCTATCTCTACTATGACGACAATCTGCTTTGCGTCGACTCTGATCTGCGGGCTTTGGTGGATGACAAAAGGTGCGAACCTGCCGGCGCTGACCGCCTCGGATGTTTGGGTCATCGCCGCGCTGGGTTTGGGCCCTGCCGGAGGTGCGTTCTTTCTCTGGGATCTGGGAATGCGCCAGGGTCACGCTGCTCTGCTTGGTGTCCTGGGATACTCAGCTCCGGTATTCTCCACCATACTCATGCTCACGCTCGGGTTGGGCCAGCCAGGCTGGGAAGTCTTCGCCGCGATAGCCCTTATCACTTTGGGTGGTATCGTGGTTCACACCGGATCAACGGCCTCGTTTTCCGGCAAGATGAAGGCAAGCGCGAGGTGAAACAGGAATGGAGCAAAGACCACCGCTGAAGGAAAGACTGCCTTCCCTTAACCCCACAATTGCCAAGCTGCTTTTCTGGGCGTTTTGTATCTTTGTAGCGGCCTCCGTTTGCCTTTCGGTCTGGCTCGTATCAAGCATCGAGCCAACCTCCTCCTCCCTGCTTCCTATGTAAACGCGGACTGTTGCCGGTCATCGAAGCACAAGAACCTACGCTACAAGTGTATCCGATCACTGCATTCAGCATTGCGTTAGACCTTGAGAAGAGCGAAGGCTGGGGGCTTTGCCGGCCCAACGGTTGAGTTTCTTCAGCAACCCAAGCGATAGCTGTTGCAAACCATGTGACGCGGTTTAGGGTCGAAGCAAAAAGGCCTCTTTCCATGTCAATGATTATCAAGATCTTTCGCGTCCTCTTCTTTCTCGCCCTGTATTTCACTCTCTGCATGGTTGCGGCGGTCACTTTTCTCAAAGAATGGTCGCCAGGCCTTCAAATGCTCTTCGCCTTTCTTACGCCCATTGCTTTGGTGTGGTGGGGCGAGAAAAGGCGAGCAAGAAGGAGCTCGTCTCGCCAGGCTCTTGATAACGAGGCAGACTCTGAGCAGTCTGAAAGCTCTTCGAAACGTCCAAGTTCGCCGCCCCCGAAGAGTCGATCTGAAAAGCGCGTTGACCAGGAACGCGAACAGATACGCCAAAGAGAGATTAGCGAGCGTCTACAGCCAGCAACTGGCAGCACTTCAAAACACACAGTACCTGCCGAAAGTGCTCATGCTCGCAGTCGCACGGGTCAATATAACCCTCCCAAGCAGGATTATGCTGCGATCGTCCAAGCAGGGAGGTCCTCTGCATCCGAGCTTTCGGAGATTGCAGCAAGGAAGGAGGCAGCGAAAGCTAAGTCCCCCAAGGCGAAAGCTACGCGTCGCACTGGCTGGGTGCCATCATCCGACTCCGTGCAAATCGCTGGGCGAGACATTGGCGGGATGATTTTTGTTGGGACCCCTCCACGCCTCAACGATTATGGATATCGGGACAAATGCCGTGCATACATTGATCCCTCTCTTTCGGTTGCCCGTGGAGGGACGGACAAAGTTGGCAACTACATGCCCTATTGGCCCAGCTATTCCGAAATCCCTGCTCAGTGCCGTGCCACTTACCTGGACTGGTTGGAGAGCGGACGTTCCGATCCAACTTATGATCCCGGGTATATGTTCCTGTATTTCTATGGGTTAGAACGTCGTTTTTTCCTGGACAAACCACCTGAGGCCGAGAAACGGGAGATCTTGCAAGAAGTCCGGCGCCTCAAAAACCTGTACCCAAACAATGGCTCGGTTCAGCGATATCTTGGTGAGTTTATTCAACTGGCTCAAATCTCGCTGAATAACGAAGCCTTAGATGAACCCATCTTTGAGTTTCGTGGTTGGGACATACCACTGTCACTGAAAGTAGCCATTGGCGCTCGCCTGAAGCGTGGTGAATTACTGTCGGCAGACTAGGTCTTAAGTTGGCTGCTCTGCCATCCCGAACGTCGTATCCGCACGCCCTCAACCCGATGTGCCGAAGAGTTTCGTGCGCTATTCAAATTGCGCTTTGAAGACCGCTTCCCCGATGGCCTGAAAGTCAACAAACCACGCAAGATGCTCAAGATCACGTATCAGGCGGCGTCGAGCGAGTTTCAGGGACAGCTTGAGCCGTTGGTAGACGGAAACAAAGTTCCCGACATTTCTGGTTTGCGCAAACCGGTTGAGATCGCACAGGAAATTGCCGATGAAGTGATGGACGATCTGGACAAGCTTAGCCGGTACCTGGGTCGTAACGCTGATGGCCGTGGCAGTCTTGAAGCGCAGGCGCTGTTGCCACAAGAGCTGTGGGACCTCTTCCCAAGCGATGAGTTAGAGCAGTTGAGATCATGGGTCGCCAAAATCGTTCACAACGACGGTCTGGTGCCAGTTCTGGATGTAATCGAGCAGCTTGAAGGCGAACGCCCCGAAAAACTGAGCAAGCGAACACTCACCGGGGTGGCGGATGCTTTGGCTCGGCTTGGCTATGGAATTGCGCCCGACCCACGTTTCGCGCTGCGGTCACCCAAGCCCGGTGAGCCGGTAGTGCTTTTCGATCTGGGCGATGCAGTGGCGCAACTCGAAGACGTTTCGGATGGCTACCGCGCAGCATTGATTGAGATTGCACTGGGCTCCTTTGTGGCCCACGCTGATGGTCAGATCAGTGAGAGCGAAAGGAAATCGCTTCGCGCGAAGATCGCTGGAGTTGCAGGCCTCAGCGAACAGGAACACCGCCGTCTTGCAGCCAATCTGGATTGGATGCTGGCCGTGCCTCCAGACTTGGCGCTGCTTAAGCGCAAGCTCAAGGATACCGGACCCGAAGCACAGGCCTCCATCCGTTCGGCCCTGGTCGCGGCAGCACACGCCGATGGGATTATTCAGCCCGAAGAAGTGGCCGGCATCGAAAAGATCTATAAGTCGTTGGGTCTGGATCCGTCGCTTGTCTATTCGGATATACATGCGGGTAATGTGAGCGACGGGCCTGTGCGGGTGCGGGCAGCAGAGCCCGGAGCGGCCGGAGAAGTCATTCCTGATGAGAAACCAGCTGGTGCACCGAAGCTGGACGCAGCGCGGATTGCCGCGATCCAATCTGACACTGCGCGGGTTTCATCGGTCTTGGGAGATATTTTCGACGAGGCATCAGAAGAACCTGAGGAAATCGGGAGCGCCTCTGCGGTGCTTGCAGGACTGGATACCAAACAGACAAATCTGGTCAGGGCGCTTATCGCTCAGGAGCATTGGACCGAAGAGGCATTTGAAGACCTGTGTCGTCAGTCAGGGCTGCTCGCTTCAGGTGCCATTGAAGACATAAACGAGTGGGCGTTTGGAACCTACGACGAGGCGCTCCTTGACGAGTACGACGGTTATGAAGTCGCGCCCGATCTGGCCCAGGAATTGAAGAGAAAGTTTGAAGAGGAGATCGACCATGTCGAGGCTTAAACCCCGTGAACGTGATGCCATTGTTCAAGCTCTGCGAGCAGGCGTCGTCCCCAAGTTGGGATTGCGACATATCCAGGTCGGACGGGTGCGCGAGATCGAAGAATTGGTCAAGGACATGGATCGCATCGCCGACGGAGGGTCCGCAATCCGGTTCATCATCGGCGAGTACGGTTCGGGAAAAACGTTCTTCATGAACTTGATCCGGCTTGTGGCACTCGAGAAAGGACTGGTGGTTATGTTCGCCGATCTCGCTCCGGATCGTCGCATCCATGCAACCGGGGGGGCAGGCACGTGGTCTCTACGCGGAAATGGCCCGCAACCTCTCGACCCGTACAAAGCCCGACGGGGGAGCGCTGGCCAGCATTGTGGAGCGATTTGTCTCTACTGCACATCGTGATGCTGAAGCTCGTGACTTGCCGACTGGAAACGTGATCCGCGAGAAACTTGCACACTTCGAAGAGTTGACTGGCGGGTTCGATTTCGCCGAAGTGGTTAGGCGCTACTGGGAAGGTCACGAAACTGGTGACGACGAGCTGAAATCTGCGGCGCTACGATGGCTACGCGGGGAGTATGCTACGCGCACGGATGCTCGCAAGGCTCTTGGTGTCCGTACAATCGTCAATGACGCAAGTGTTTATGACCACCTCAAGCTGATGTCTGCATTTACGGTAGAAGCCGGCTACAAAGGCCTGCTTGTTGGCATGGATGAGATGGTGAACCTCTATAAACTCACCTCTTCACAAGCCCGCAACGCCAATTATGAGCAAATCTTGCGCATCTTGAATGATGTGCTCCAGGGCAGCGCACAGAACCTCGGGTTCCTGATGGGCGGAACACCGGAGTTTCTGATGAATACCCGACGGGGGCTCTACAGCTATGAGGCGCTTCAATCGCGCCTCGCTGAAAACACCTTTGCACGGGATGGTCTCGTGGATTTGTCCGGTCCAGTCATACGCTTGGCAAGTCTGACCCCGGAAGATCTGTTTGTACTGCTGGCGAACGTTCGCCGCGTCATGCAGGGAGAAGAGGCTGCATTGCCTGACAGTGCGCTGGAAGCGTTTATGACGCATTGTTCCGAGCGCATTGGAGAAGCCTATTTCCGTACCCCCCGTAACACTGTCACCGCC
>NZ_LUKH01000154.1:0-4730 GCF_001593695.1 Leisingera sp. F5
GTGCTGAGGGTGAATCACGTTCCTCAGACCGCGTCGAGAGCCGACTTCTTCAGCAGCCTGTTAAAGATTGGGCGCGCTCTGGAATTTTAACTGAGTCCTGCCTGCCGTCAGAACGTTTGCGAGCCCAGGCCTGAGACCGCAGCGCGTTCGCGTTCTCACCGGTTGTCAGGCCACGCGAATCTTGTCCGCAGGCAGCGCGGGCTAAGTGCAGTTCAGGTATTGGAGACAGTGCGCGTCCAGCGGCCGCTTTATTCGGGAAGTTGGAACAATAAACTTAGTTATTGCGGAGTTTATTAAAAATAAGTTGTTTCTCTGATCAGGGACCCTATCGGTTTAGTCAACCAAGGTTCATCCAGATGAAAGACCCATTCTATGGCAAATGCATATATTGGCGGCTTGAACGGAGCGTCGTCACTGATCAGACTTCTGGCTTTTGAGGACTTCGCCGAGCCTGTAAGCAGTGAGCAGGATAGCTCCAGAATCGAGATGACTGCGCTCGATGGGTCCATACTGTCTTTGACTGGCAACTTTGCTAGCGCAGATCAGGGTGACTGGGAAATCTTTTCCATATCTTATGTTCACAACGAGGTGCCGCTCATCTCGATTTCAGGATTCTCGCTGCCGTTTTCGGATTTCGAGACAATGACTGGACGGCAGCTTTCGCAAAGCCTGTTTTCCGGGGATGACAATATCTCAGTGAATGTGAGTACTGGGTTGGCGATCAAAACTTTTGCCGGAGATGACGTTGTGAGCCTAGGCGCGGGTAACGACACCGCACGCGGTGGTGCCGGCAGTGATACGTTGCAGGGACGCAGTGGAGACGATGAACTGCGAGGCGGCACCGGTGGGGATTTACTGACGGGCGCCGACGGTCAGGATGTCCTTTACGGTGAAAGAGGGAATGATACGCTAAAAGGCGGCTCTGAAGATGACATCTTGTCGGGAGGTAAAGGTAACGACAAGCTAATCGGAGGGGCGGGCAATGATACTTTGATTGGCGGCAATGGCAAAGACACCCTGAGGGGCGGGCAAAGCGATGACGTTTTCACCGGAGGCGGTGGCGAAGACATCTTTGTATTCAAATCGAACGACCACACTGACGTCATTACAGATTTCGAAGTTGGTGTTGATATGATCAGGGTGAAAAGCGGCGCCACCAGCATGGATCAAGTGGATTTTGATCAGCAAGGGGATCACGTGCTCGTCTATTTCGGAAATGTCACGATCACTGTGCAAAATATGACCGTGGAGCAGTTGGACGACGGAGCCAACTTTCTTTTCTGAAGGTAGGTGCCCCTGTTACTGCGCGAGCCTGGGCAAACAATGAGGGGCGTGTGAGAACAGGAAAAATACGCGTAAATGGTCTACGTGGTATTCCACATCGGTCTTACCTTAGGAGGTTTTACATGAAGTTAGCTGCGAAATTAACGGCCGCTGCCCTTTTGGGCGCAATCCCGTCACTTGTTTTGGCAGATCCAAAACCTCGTAGTGCCAAGCCTGTAGACCCGCAAAAGATAGCGGAAATCTACGCTGGAAACACGGATATTTGGGCCAACAACTGCACTGGAGGCATTTATTATGCTCCCAATCAACAAGCCCGCGCCTGGTGTGGCGAAAACAGTGAAAACCTAGGGGCAGGCACGTGGAAAATCGACTCTCAGGGAAGAATGTGCCATCAGCTGTCCTGGTATTGGCCCGATGGAGACGGTGCGGGGGAAGGTCCGGGAGATGAAACGTGTATTTCCCATGTAATCGATCGCTGGGGCACAATTTGGCGCAGCTGGCCTGATGACCCGGAATGGTGGCAATTAGCAGGGAAATTTTCCGGATTAAAGCCGTATTCTGGGATGAAGGAGGGGTACAAGTTTCACAGCAATGTGTTGGAAGTGCGATCCAGGTTGGGGTTGTAGTTAATATTAAAATTCCCGAACAAGGTGGAATTTCACTTTTCTAATGAAATTTCGGTAATAACCGCACTGCAGAATGACTCTGCTTTCTTTTCTTATGAAAGCAAGCGTATTGGGCCAGTGCATGGCAAACAGTACTTTCTGTTTGGCTAACTGTAGGTGGCGAATACGGATCTAAAGAATGTCTCGGAAGTTCTCTAAAACTGCATTTATCGCTCTTCATCCACAGCTGCCCAGCAGTGTTGATCAACTGTCAGTCGCCCGTGAGTGGTGTCTGCGTGAAACAAAAGAAAGTGGTGAGCCCGTTGATCAGCTAGACGTTTGGATTGACGACTTTCGATCCGGCGCCTCCTTCTCTATGCGCAGTACAGGAAAGCAGCGCTCGATTGCATGCTCAATCGATCAGTGTGATTTGAACCCATGTAGTGAAGTTTTTTTTATCAATCCACTGTGCCTCGGGTTGTCAAAAGAGAAGGCAAGAGAAGTTCTACAGGTTATCCATGGTGTCGGCGCGTTAGTCTATGTGAGCGATATGGGTCGTGCATTTGGGCCTAACAATGACTTGGACGCCTTCTGGGCTGAGCATGAAAGCCAGCTTGAGGATGCTCTAGCAGGCGGCTGAATTAGTCAGGCCAGCGGGACGCTGTTCTCTCTGGGGGGGCTGCCTTGTCTCCCTTCCGGATCGGGCGGCTGAAAGCAGGCTTGTGGCCACCTCATACAGCCTCATGCCGCCAGCAACCGGGGCAGCCGGGCGAGATTTCCAGCAGCGAGCGTCAGGATGAAGCGCGACCGCACCCGTTCGACGCCGCGATAGACGGTCTGGGACATGCCGCCAACGGTCTTAGCCCAACCAAACGCCTCCTCGATCCGTTTGCGGTGCTTCTGGGACAGGGCATAGCCTTTGTGCGTGGTTGTGCGCCCGTCGATTGCTGAATGCCGGGCCTTCCTGGCGACGTGCGGGGTGACGCAGGCCTGGCGGAGATCCGCGACGAATTCGGCCGCATCGTATCCCTTGTCGGCACCCAAGGTCAGCTGCCGGGTCGATCCGGGGGAGTGGCGGTGCAGCATGTCCAGCGCGGCCCTGCGTTCGGCGCGGCCGTCAGCGCGGGTCAGGTCGCCTTGAACAACCAGTCCGTGCCGGTTTCCATCAGCGCATGCCCCATGAAACACAGCATTGCCCCGTGCCGGGAGATTTCTTGTAGAGCCGTGCGTCCGGGTCACTGACAAAAGCATGGGTCGCATTTGAACGCTTCTCGCCCTTGAAGTTGACCTCGGAATTTCGGCTGCGGCGGTTGGAGCGGGGCATTTGATCGATCTCGGTTTCGGGTCGGATGGGCTGTGCGGTAGGGGTAATGCGTGCCGAAGGCGGGTCATCCGGCCCATCATCGCCGGGCGGCGCGCCCGCCGCCTTCGGCTGGAAACTCTTCATCGACGCCCAGGCCTTTATGAGCGTGCCATCGACCGAAAAGTGGTCGTCCGACAGGAGTGGCGCGACCTCGTGATGAGCCAGGATCGCCGCCATCACCTTGCGTGACATATCGGCTGTCAGCAACCGGTCGCGGTTCTTGGTGAAGACAGTGGGAACCCAAACAGGGTCATCGATCCCGAGGCCGGCAAACCAGCGGAACAGCAGGTTATATTGCATCTGTTCCATCAGTTGCCGCTCGGAGCGGATCGAGAACAGGATTTGAACCAGGGTCGCCCTGATCAGCCGCTCCGGCGGGATCGAGGGGCGGCCGAAACCAGTGTAAAGCGCCTCGAAATCGGCATCCAGGCTGGCCAGCGCGTCGTTGACTACCTGCCTGATCTTGCGGAGAGGGGGCCGCGCGGGGATGCGTTCTTCCAGATCGACACAGCTGAAAAGCGATCCGCTCGCTTCATCCGTCCCGCGCATCATCCCCCCCCCGCCGAAGTTGTGCTGAGGGTGAATCACGTTCCTCAGACCGCGTCGAAAGCCGGCTTCTTCAGCAGCCTGTTAAGAACTACGCCGAACTCAATGCCTGGCTCGAGGATCGCTGCGTTGCTTGGGCCAAATCTCATCCGCACCAGGAGCTTCGAGACCGCACGATCTGGGAGGCCTTCGAGGACGAGCGGGCGAGTTTGGTGCCATATGTCGGCTCCTTTGATGATTTCCACGCTGTTCCGGCGTCAGTCTCGAAGACCTGTCTCGTCCGGTTCGGCAAAAACCGCTGTCCGAAAGTCTTTCTCTCTGCCATTGCTCTGGCCGCAAACGTCATCTATTGGCCAGTATTTCTGAGCCTAGCTCTCAAAAAGAGAATAAATGGCAGGCAAAGTCGCGTTCTTTGACGGTCAATATATAAACAGGTCGGAAAACACTAAATCTCCAACCTGAGTAGAGCTTGCTCCTTCGAAGATCAGCAGCTCATTGCCAGCTCTTATCCAAGAATTTTGCTCCCCATGTAAATTTCCTAAATCGCTGCCGATTTCAATTGAATTAGGAGAATCAATCTCCCATTCTCTCACATCGAGAGCATCCAACCCAAACTCAAAGTCATTCAAAAAGTCTTTTGAATGATCTGCCGAAAATACAAAATGGTCAGCTCCAGTACCGCCTGAAACAGTATCCTCACCTTTTCCATCAACCAGAGTATCAGCGCCTTGCTCACCATTTATCTGATCGTCACCCGCTCCTCCTATCACGGTATCACTCCACTCTCCGCCAGAAGCGACATCATCTCCTTTTCCGCCTTCAATATAATCTCGCCCTGACCCTCCAAAAATACTGTCGCGGGAAGCTCCACCATGCAGAGTGTCGCTCCAGCCGCCTCCATAAATTATGTCTTTCCCCGCTCCACCTCGAAT
>NZ_LUKH01000155.1:0-4728 GCF_001593695.1 Leisingera sp. F5
AAGGAACAGGCCAAGCACGAAGCCCTGCGCGTCGTCGCCGAGCTGCGCCGCGCCCTCCTGGCACTGGGGCAGATCAGCGGGCTGGAGGATCTTGTGTTCAGCCTCACCTTCGACGAGGTGCTGGACAGCAACTGGTCCAGCCCGGACGCCCTGCGCGACCTCGCCCAGGCCCGTGCCGAAAAGGAAACACTGCGCAAGAAATCCGCGCCCACCGCGGTCACTCTTACCCTGCGCGACTGCGAGATGCTGTCGCTGGGCGTCCAGGCCCAGGCCGGCGACGGCACCATGGGCGGCACCTGCGTGGCCGGCAGCGGCAGCGCCACCGCCCGGGTGTTCTGGATGGAGGACGACGGCGACATCAGCCCCGAGGCCTTTGCCGGCTTCCAGGACGGCGACATTCTGGTCTGCCGCATGGTCAACCCGGCCTGGCTGCCGTGGGTCCAGCGTTCCGGCGCGGTGCTGTCTGAGGTCGGCGGCTGGCTCAGCCACATGGCCATTGTCGCCCGCGAAAAGGACGTCCTGATGCTGGTCGCCTGCAAGGGCCTCGACAGCCTCAGCCACGGCGAACAGGTGACCGTCACCGAAGATGGCAGCATCCAGCCGATGGAGAACAAGGGCCTCAAGGTGGTTTCGGCCTGATCCAGCCAGAAAAGAACAAAGAAAGGCCCGCAACAATTGGTTGGCTCATTCCGGAATATGGGACATAGGATGGCCCCGCCGATTTTTTTCGGCGGGGCCTCTTGATTTATTTGGACAAAAAATCGGAGCGCGCCCCCGAAAGAGCTTGGCGGCTTCTTATGCCTTTGGTTCCACTACACCCATCTCAAACAGGCTTTCGATGATTGGGCAATCAGGCACATCGCCCTTCGCGCACTCGGAAGCCATATCCTGAAGCGCGCTTTCCAGAACCTGAAGGTGGGCGATCTTGGCGCGCACCGTGCCCAAATGCTGCATCGTCATGCGATGTACATCGCCACAGCTCACATCCTTCTGATCGACCATGCTGAGCAAGGCCCTGATTTCCTCGATCCTGAATCCCAGATCTCGGCTGTGCCGGATGAAGGACAATCGTTTGAGATGGTCGTGTGAATACTGCCGGTTGCCTCCAGAGGTGCGCCCAGGATCCGGCATCAGGGCAATTTTCTCATAGTATCGGATGGTTTCTATATTTACCCCGGTTTCCCGCGATATCGCTCCGATGCCATAGCCTCGCGTGTTCGTGATCCCGGACATGCCAATTCTTCCTTGCATCTGTAGCCACTACAGATCCCAGATTATCAATCAAGATGAATAGAAACGAGGATTTTCATGATCAAGACCGTTGAACATGTTGCGAGCGATGACCGCAAAACCGCCAGGTTAATGGCATTGGGCGGTGTCCTTGGCGCGATCGGAGCATCTACCTGCTGCATCGTGCCGCTGATCCTATTCAGCCTGGGTGTGTCTGGTGCCTGGGTTGGCAATCTGACGGCCTTGGAACCCTACAAGCCGATCTTCATAGTCTTCACGCTTGGATTTCTCGGCTACGGCTACAGGATGGTCTATCGCAAACCAAGAGCCTGCGCCGAAGGAGAGGCTTGCGCGCGTCCACTTCCCAATCGGTTGGTGAAGTCCGCCCTTTGGGTTTCGACCTTCCTAATCCTCATAGCACTCTTCTGGAACTGGATCGCTCCCATTGTGGCCCCGATCCTGCTTGGACTTTGAAAGGAATGTCATGCAACTGAACCCCCTATTCCTCAGCGCGGTGCTGGCCGCCTTTTCTTTCCCCGCATTCGCGGCAGAGCAAACGGCCACGTTCTCGGTGCCGGGAATGAACTGTCCCAGCTGCCCCTTCATCGTGCAATCAGCCATGTCCGCTGTTGAGGGCGTTCAATCGGTCGAGATAAGTCTTGAGGATCGCACGGCTCGTGTTGTTTTTGATGACGCGCTGACTGCGGCCGATGCAATTGCTCTTGCTTCAACCAATGCCGGTTATGCGGCTGAGTTGATCCAAAGCGGCAGCGCCTCCTGAGGGCTGGCCTTGTCGCGCAGATCCTACAACAAGCTGCTGACCACCGGCATCGTCGGCACTTTCGTTGCCGCTGTTTGCTGTTTCACTCCGGTCTTGGGCGTGTTTCTGGGCGCAGTTGGGCTGTCCGCATTGTTGGGATTTCTGGATTTTGTCCTAATCCCAGCGCTTCTTGTCTTCGTCGGCATCACGATCTTCGCCCTGGTTCGCCAACCCAATCCCAGTTCCGCACCAAGAAGCGGCTCCAAAGAAAGCTGACCTCATGTCCGATTGCTGTTCTCCAGACTCGAATGCCCCATTTGAACTTGCTGTGATCGGTGCAGGGTCTGCCGGGTTTTCCGCGGCGATCACTGCTGCGGATCAGGGCGCGCGCGTAGCATTGATCGGTGAGGGAATGATCGGCGGCACCTGTGTTAATGTCGGTTGCGTTCCCTCGAAGACGATGATCCGGGCTATGGAAGCCGTTCATTCCGCAACAGCAGCGCGACGGTTCGATGGTATCGAAGTTTCCTCTCGGATAACCGACTGGGCCGCAGTCGTTCGCCAAAAACAGGCACTGGTCGAAGAACTGCGGGCGGCCAAATACTCGGAAGTCCTGCCAAATTACAACGCCATCTCCTTCATGGAGGGCGCTGCTCAGTTTTCCGACGATGGCCGGTTATCTGTTGCAGGCCAACCCGTCCATGCTCGCAAGATCATCATCGCAACGGGATCGCACTCCCATGTGCCGGACATCCCAGGGCTGCGCGACGTGCCTTTTTACGACAGCACTTCGATTCTTGAGCTTGAGACGCTGCCTGCTTCGCTCATCGTCATGGGTGGCGGCTATATCGGCGCGGAGCTGGCCCAGGTGTTCGCCCGCGCTGGTGTGAAGGTGATGATCGTCTCCCGGCGCGGCCTCCTGCCTGAGGCGGAACCTGAGATCGGCACCGCTCTGACCTCGTATTTCGAAGCTGAAGGCATCGTTGTTCGTTCGGAGCTGCAATACGAACGCGTTGATCAAGACGGCGACGGAGTGGCCCTGAGTATTTCTGTCCCCGCAGGCAAGGAAACCCTTCGCGCCGAGGCATTGCTCTTGGCCACAGGTCGAGTGCCCAATACGCAGGGTCTGAACCTTGATACAGCCGGTGTGCGGACCAACGGAAATGGCGCCATCTCCGTTGATGATGCACTTATGACCAGCCGCGAGGGCGTCTATGCGGTGGGAGATGCCACCGGGCGCGATCAGTTCGTCTATATGGCGGCTTATGGAGCCAAGTTGGCGGCTCAGAATGCCCTGAATGGCAACACGCTGTCTTACGACAATTCTGCCATGCCTGCCGTTGTATTCAGCGACCCTCAAGTTGCCAGTGTGGGCATGACGGAAGCGCAGGCCGTTGCTGCAGGGCACATTGTGAAAACCTCTGTTTTATCTCTTGAGCATGTGCCGCGCGCCCTTGCTGCAAGAGACACGCGCGGCTTGATCAAGCTCGTCGCAGATGGCGCAACCAAGCGGCTTCTGGGCGCTCATATTCTTGCGCCGGAAGGAGCCGACAGCATCCAAACCGCAGCAATGGCCATTCGCGCAGGGATGACATACGAGGAGTTGGGCTCGATGATCTTTCCCTACCTGACGACCGTCGAGGGCCTGAAGCTGGCAGCTCAAACCTTTGAGCAGGACGTAGCTAAGCTGTCTTGCTGCGCTGGGTGAATACTTCGCAAAATCAAAACCTCCGGTGGGATTCTTGGTTCAGCTATCGCGTTTCGAACTTTTTCCACAGCGGCGTTCCATGAAACAACCAGGGGCGATAGAGGAGCCGGAGCCTTCTCCATGTCTGCCCCTTTGGGGCGCTTATCGGCGCCGAGGCGGACAGCCGGAGTGCTGAGAGATGGGGCAGCCTTGCGACGCTTCTCAATCCTCGCCCCCTTTTGTCCCTGACAGGGCTTGTGGATGATCCTGAAGCCGGCAGGCTTGGCTTTCCTTCCGTTTTTTCCTGGATTGAGCTTGCCGTGAGTTCCGTTGAAGATGAACTCTTCCGGCGCATCCAGATACCGCTGTCCGCAATTGCCACACACCGGCCCCTTCAGGAGATCGTTCTGAAGCCGCAGTCGGTTAAATTCGTCTTCAAAGTGATTGTTGGACAGGACATTGAACGAGATATCGCAACTTCTGTTCCGCTTTTGATGCCGGCAAACCATCTCTCGGCCATCGTCCCGCCCATGAGGATCATCCTCATACTCAAAGACAGTTGAGATGCGTTGTTTCTTGTCGTCTCCGTTCAGGGTGTAAGACCTTCGACCGGATGCCAGCGCAGGAATGCTCACCGGAGCCGCCATCTTCCTCTGCTGTGCTCCCGGTTCCTTGAAAGTCGGCAAAGAAAAATCCGGGGCCACTCCGAAGTTTCCACAATCCGGATCACCACAGGTGTTCAGGTTGATTTTGGATGAAAAGGGAGGATACACTACCTCCAACGACAGTTTCGGAATACTCTTGACCATCAGACCTTCCCGTTCTCTGAGCATCAAGATGGCTTCCGTGAGCCGACTGCTATATTTGCCAAAGTTGGAAAATCCGAAGCTCTGGCATGCATTTTTTCGGAAAGTGTTACCGAGGGACTTTTCCCCTTCAGATTCCGCTCCTTCTCAAACTTTTTTCTTCCTGAAAAATCAAACGCCTACCGAGAAAAAATCTCGATAGGCGCTATCTTTATGTCCCGCTTTCCGGAATGAGCCAACAACTG
>NZ_LUKH01000156.1:0-4707 GCF_001593695.1 Leisingera sp. F5
ACGTTCAGGCGCAGGGTCTCTTGCAGGCAGGCCAGCGCTGCCGCGGCGCCTACGGGATGGCCGGAGTAGGTGTAGCCATGGCCGATGGCGGCTTTGCCGGTAGTGTCCTTCTCAAAAGTCTCCGTCATGTGATCGGCGATCATCACGGCGCCAAAAGGGAAGTAACCGTTGGTGATCGCTTTGGCCGTCGCCATCATGTCGGGCTGCACGCCCCAGTGGCGCGATCCGGTCCATGATCCGGTGCGGCCGAAAGCGGTAATGACCTCATCGGCAATCAGCAGGATACCGTTCTTTGAGCAGATCTCGCGCACGCCGGGCATGAAGCTGGCATGCGGCGGGATCACACCGCCGGCGCCCAGGATCGGTTCCATGATGAAGGCAGCAATGGTGCCAGCGCCTTGAAAGGCGATCTCGTCCTCCAGTGCTTGCAGGCACAGCTGGGCGAGGCGTTCCGGGTCGGTCTCGTTGAATGGGTTGCGGTAGGTGTAGGGCGCGGGGATCTGGAAGCAGCCGGGCAAGAGCGGCTCGTACTGGGTGCGGAAATTGGCGTTTCCGTTCACCGAGGCGCCGCCCATGTGGGTGCCGTGATAGCCCTTTTTCAGACTCAGGAACTTGGTGCGCCCGGCCTCGCCGCGGATTTTGTGGTACTGGCGGGCGAGCCGCAGGGCCGTTTCCACCGAGTCAGAGCCGCCCGACGTGAAGAAGGCGCGGGTGAGGCCGTCGGGGGCGAAGAATTTGCGCAGCTCCTCGGCAAGCTGGATCACCTGATCGTTGGTGGTGCCACGGAAAGTGGAATAGTAGGGCAGCACATCCAGCTGCGCGGCAATCGCGTCTTTCACGGGCTGGCAGGAAAAGCCAAGATTTACGTTCCACAGGCCGCCGACGGCATCCACCACTTCATGTCCGTCGATGTCGGTGATCTTCACCCCTTGTGCGGAAGTGATGATCGCAGGCGGATTGGCTAGGCTGTCGCCGGGATGCGCCATCGGGTGCCAGAGGGATTTGGCGTTGTGCTCTTTCAGGAAGTTGGAGTCTTTCATGGGGTCAGCTCCTGGATGCGGCCCGCGCCGGGGCCGGAGAGGGGGAAATCAGACGGCGCCGTCCTGCGGATAGTCCGCAGGTGCCGAGCCGCCGATGCGATGGGTGAGGGCGGCGCCCGCGCGGCGCAGGGCCGCGGGGATCCGTTGTTTCTGTTCTGGGGTCATGCGGGACACCGGCGCGGCCACGGCCAGGGCGCCGATCACCTGCCGGTCGGGGCCAAAGACTGGCACCGCGTGGGAGTGCACATCGGCCTCAAACCCGCCGATCGACTGGGCTATGCCGGTGCTGCGGACATCTGCCAGCTGGGCACGGACTTCCTGCGGGTCGGTGATGGTTTCGGGGGTGTGGACCTGCAGCGGCTGTGCCAGCATATCAACCACAAATCCGGGGTCGGCAAAGGCCAGCACTGCCATGCCGGAACTGGTGCCGTGAAAGGTCAGCACTTCGGCATCCTCCATCATCACCTTGGTTGCGTGACGCGGTGAATAGGCGTGCGACAATGAGTTCAGCTGGCTGCCCTGCAACAGCGACAGGTGAGTGGTTTCGCCGGTCTCGTCGCTCAGATCGCGCAGCACCCGGCGCGAGACCGAAAGTATTGGAACCGCCGCCTCGCGAAGGGCGGCCAAGCGCAGAACTTGAGGTCCAAGCCGGTACATGCGGTCGCCGTCGGTCTGTTCGACAAAGCCTGATTCCTGCAGCTCGCTCATCAGCCGGTAGACGGTGGCCTTGTTCATGCCGGACAGGCGCGTCAGATCGCTGAGCCCGATTCCGGCCCGCCCGTGGTTGAAATGCGTCAACAATGACAAGGCTTTGGATACCGTTCCCATGTGTCCGCCCGTACTCCCTGTTTGATCTTGGCAGGTGGTGCTTTTGGAAAAAGACGCACCTTTGATGCAATTTTGTTGACAGATAACGGGGCAGGCTGTCAATCTAAATTCAAACCAACGGTTCAAATAATAAACCACGGCTGAAGCCGAAAAGAAAACTGGGAGGAAAGCCATGAAACTCAAGACCCTCATGAAAGGGGCCGCAGCTGCGGCGGCGCTGGGGCTGAGCGCGGTTGCCGCGCAGGCCGAATATCCGGAGAAGCCGGTGAACTTTATCGTGCCGTGGCCGCCGGGTGATCTGGAGGACGTGCTGACGCGGATGATCGCCGAGGATTTCCAGAACGAATACGGCGTTGCGGCTGCTGTGGTGAACAAGCCGGGCGGCGGCGGCGGGCCGTTTCCCGGCGCCATTGAAGTCGCCAACGCGCCAAGCGATGGTTACACCGTCGGCTCTTTCGTGATCGGCGTGCCGGTGATGGGCCACCAGATCGACATCCCGCCGCTGACGCCCGAGAAATTCGACCCATTGGGAATCTTCCTGACTTATCCCTTTGTGATCGCCACGTCCGGTGATGCACCTTACAGCACGATGGAAGAGCTGGCGGCCTATGCCAAAGAAAACGACGTGGCGCTGGGCCATTTCGGCGATGTGCTGACCCCGACCCAGGTGACCAAGGCCTATGCCAAGAACGCCGGTTTCGAGTGGGGTTCGGACGCGGCTTTTGATGCGCTGGATTGCAACACGCTGGCCTCGGGCGATGCGGATGTGATCAACACCACCCTGCAGCTGGTGCTGCCCTGCCTGGATCAGGTCAAGGTGCTGGTCTCAATCACGGATCAGCGCATCCCGCTGGCCCCCGACGCGCCGACCATCGGCGAGTTGGACGAGAGCCTGAACATCGCGCTATGGAACGGTCTGTTCGTGACCAAGGACACGCCGCAGGATGTGCGCGACAAGATCATCGCGGTCGCGGAAAAGGCCGTGATGAGCGAGCGCGCCCAGAATGTCGCCAAGGAAACCGGCGCGCTGGTTTATTGGCAAAGCGCCGACGACAGCGCGGCACGGGTTGCCAATGATATCGGCACCATGGCCCGCATCAGCGGCCTGCTGTCGGAGTAATCCTCCCCCCTGCATCGGGGCCCTGACGGGTCCCGGTGACTTTTCAAATCGCGCGGACAAAGAACATCTCACATGCCATCGGAACGTGAACACCGCTTTGCCGGACCGCGGCGCGGCCAGCTGGTTTTTGCCCTGTTTCTGGTGGTGGCCGCGCTGCTGCTGCTGGCTCTGATTGGGGATCAGACCGCCTGGGTCAATAAAACCAAGCTGTTCGCCCAGCCGCGGTTCTGGCCCGCGGTTGCAATTGGCGGCATGGTGCTTATGGGCGGGCTGCATCTGTACAAACTGCCCTGGCGGCGGGTCAGCCGCTATGACCTGCGGGAGGTCAAACGCTGGGCGCAGGTGCTGGAATTCGCGGGCTGGTTCATGGGCTATGTCCTCTTGGTGCCGATCATCGGCTATCTGCCCGTGACACTGGCCTTCATGCCTCTGCTCAGCTGGCGGATGGGCTATCGCAGCCCGTTCATGCTGTGGATCAGTGCCGCCTTTGCTGTGGTCGTGGTTGTGCTGTTCAAGGCTGTTCTGTCGGTCAAGATCCCGGGGGCGATGCTTTATGAGTATCTGCCGGGGTCATTGCGCAGTTTCTTTATTCTCTATCTCTGAGTGCCCGTCATGGACCTTATCCTTTCTGCCGTTGACATCCTGATGCGCTGGGACGTGGCGCTGGCGCTGCTGGCGGGCTCGGTCGGGGGCGTGCTGATCGGCGCCATTCCCGGCGTCGGTCCCGCTGTCGCCATTGCGATCCTGCTGCCTGCGACCTTTTCGATGGACCCGATTGTGGGCCTGACGGTGCTGCTGGGGATCTACGGCTCCTCCATGTACGGAGGTGCCATCCCGGCGATCCTGATCAATACGCCCGGCACCGCGGTCAACGCGCTGACCACATACGACGGCTACCCGATGACCGCGCGCGGAGAGCCGCGCCGCGCTCTGAGCCTGGCCTATTCCGCCAGTTTCTTTGGCGGTATCTTCTCGGTCATCTGCTTGATCCTGTTCGCTCCGGTGCTGGCCAAGATTGCGCCAATGTTCGGCTCGCGCGAGATATTCCTGGCGGCCCTTCTAGGCCTGATCCTGGTGGTGGTCGCACACCGCGGCCACGCGCTGATTGCGGGTGCCTTGGCCTGTTTCGGTATCTTTCTGCAGACCATCGGGCTGGAGCCGGTGAAATACACCCAGCGCTATACTTTCGGGCAGGACTTTTTGGGCGGCGGCATCAACCTGATCGTGGTGGTTCTGGGGCTGTTTGCCATCTCGCAGGCCTTTGTACTGCTGACGGATGAGGACGAGAAGGTGCGCATGACCCGCCTGCGCGGCGGCATGTTCCAGGGCCTGCGCGAACTGACGCGCCATCCCCGCGTTGCAGGGGTTTCAGCAACCTTCGGCGTGCTGATGGGTATGGTTCCCGGCGTGGGGGAGTTCACCGCGCAGTTCATCTCCTACACCTATGCGCAGAAAACCTCGAAACGGCCGCAAGACTTTGGCAACGGGTCTTCCGAAGGGCTGATCGCGGCAGAAACTGCCAACAACGCGGTTCCGGCTGCAGCCATGGTGCCGCTCTTGGCGCTGGGCATTCCGGGAGAAGCGCTGACGGCGATGATGCTGTCGGTCTTCTATGTGCATAACGTGGTGCCAGGGCCGGGACTGTTTCAGAACGACATGGATTTTGTCGTGGCACTGTACCTCGCACTTCTGGTGCTGAATGTCCTGGTTCTTGTCTTC
>NZ_LUKH01000157.1:0-4701 GCF_001593695.1 Leisingera sp. F5
AACCAATGGCGCCTCAATGGCTCACTTGTCCAGCACCAGCCGCACCGCACGCTCGCGGACCTCAGGAGAATACTTGTTTGTTGTCTTGCTCATTGTGGCTTCATCCTAATCAGGAGGTGAAGCCTCCGGAAAACCCGGGGCGGTTCACTTCGAAACCCGCACGGCTGAAACAGCACCGGATCCTGAAACCTAATCGCATAAAAGCGCCGCCATGCCCCCCGGCCTGCGCAACGGCATTCAGCTGCGGTGCTGCAGCATGGGTCAGAAACGACTGTAATACCCGTCGTTTTCTGCAGCGAATCTACCGGCAGACGGCGGCACATTGGACAGACCTGTGCAGCGACGGAGGCCACGCATGAACGAGCATTACCGCGACATCCGCAAGATCGACCCCACCCGCGGTGCCAATCTGGGCGACAACACACCGAACAACAATGACCGCGTCGAAATCGGCCCGACCCAGCTGGCTTTTGGCGAATGGGCCGAAGCCGGACTGCAGCTGCCCGATTTGCAGGCCATGCGCAGTTTCCGCTGGGAGCGGCTGACCCGTTTCATCAACGACCGCGGCTACGCCGGCCTTCTGGTGTTTGACCCGCTGAACATCCGCTATGCCACTGATAGCACCAATATGCAGCTGTGGAACACCCACAACCCGTTCCGCGCTCTGCTGATCTGCGCTGACGGCTATATGGTGCTGTGGGACTACAAACAGTCGCCGTTCCTCAGCGAATTCAACCCCCTTGTGCGTGAGCAGCGCGCTGGCGCGGACCTGTTTTACTTCGACCGCGGCGACAAGGTGGATGTGGCAGCGGATGTGTTCTCCAACGAGGTCCGCAAACTGCTTGAGGAACACAGCGGCAGCAACAAACGCCTGGCAGTGGACAAGGTCATGCTGCACGGGCTGCGCGCGCTGGAAGCACAAGGCCTGGAGATCGTTCCTGGCGAAGAGCTGACCGAGAAATGCCGCGCTGTGAAAGGCCCGGATGAAATCCTGGCGATGCGCTGCGCCAGCCATGCCTGCGAAACCGCAGTGGCGGCAATGGAGGTTTTCGCCCGCGAAAACGTGCCCGGCGGCAATATCTCGGAAGACGACGTCTGGGCAGTGCTGCACGCCGAAAACATCCGCCGCGGCGGCGAGTGGATTGAAACCCGGCTGCTGGCCTCCGGCCCGCGCACCAACCCGTGGTTCCAGGAATGCGGCCCCCGCATCATCCAAAACAATGAAATGATCAGTTTTGATACCGATCTGGTGGGGTCCTATGGCATCTGCATCGATATCTCGCGCAGCTGGTGGATCGGCGATGAGAAACCGCGCGCCGACATGGTCTATGCCATGCAGCACGGGGTTGAGCATATCCGCCACAACATGGAAATGCTGAAGCCCGGCGTGAACATTCAGGAGCTGTCCAGGGCCTGCCACCCGCTGGATCCGCAGTTCCAAAAGCAGAAATACGGCTGCATGATGCACGGTGTCGGCCTGTGTGATGAATGGCCGCTGGTCGCCTATCCGGATCAGATGGTCGAGGGCGCCTTTGACTATGAACTGGAGCCGGGCATGGTGCTTTGTGTCGAGGCGCTGATCTCCCCCGAGGGCGGCGATTTCTCGATCAAGCTGGAAGATCAGGTGCTTATCACCGAGGACGGCTATGAGAATCTGACCAAATACCCGTTCGACAAGGAACTGATGGGCGAATCCTGACGCGAACAACCGGCCCCGCCTGTACAGGCGGGGCCGGGACATCCTGCGGCGCCGTCAGGCGCCTCCGCTTAATAACAGCTGAGCTTTTCACGCAGCACCAGAACGCCCGGTGACTCCGTCACCTCCTCCAGCCGGTCCAGCGGCACCCAGGCCAGCGCATAGGATTCCCCGCTCACGGCAATTTCCCAGGCCTCCGCCTGGAACAGATACCGTACGTCATAATGCAGACGCGCGCGGTCCTTCGCAGTTTGCCGGATTTCGTGAATATCCACATCAAACACCTGGCCGGACAGCGGCTTGATCCGGGACAGTCCGCTTTCCTCATAGGCTTCTTTCAGCGCGACAAACGGCACGTCGGCAATGCCGTCGCAATGGCCGCCCAACTGCAGCCAGCGGTCCAGCTTACGGTGATGGGTCAGCAGAACGCTTGTCCTGTCCGGTGACATCACAAACGCAGAACCGGTGACATGGCCCGTCTCAGGATTACGGCCGAAGGCCTGAGGCTCGCTTTCGCAAAACACCCGCAAACGCCTCCACATATCCCGGTCGCGGGCTGTCCGAAGCTTGTAACATCCAACACCGCTCAGGCTCATTACGCTCATCTGCCTTCACCTTCCCGTGACGTTGCAGGCTGCCGCCTTGTTCAGGGCCCATTGCGCGCTCAATCTATGCAGAACACCCAACAAAGGCCACGCCCATGCCCGCTGAACGCGTCTCCTTCCCCGGCCATGCCGGAACACCCCTTGCCGCCCGCCTTGACTTGCCCGAGGGACCGGTCCTTGCAACGGCGCTGTTTGCCCATTGCTTTACCTGCTCCAAAGACATCCCGGCCGCGCGGCGGATTGCCGGGCGGCTGGCGGCGATGGGGATCGCGGTGCTACGGTTTGATTTCACCGGATTGGGGCATTCCGAGGGGGAGTTCGAAAACACCTCCTTCAGTTCCAATGTCGCGGATCTGATTATGGCGGCGCAATATCTGGCCTCGCGCGGCATGGCGCCCTCGTTGCTTATCGGCCATTCGCTGGGCGGCGCGGCGGTGCTGCGGGCGCGGGCAGGCATCCCGTCTGTCAAAGGCGTGGTGACACTGGGCGCGCCGTTCGATCCCGGCCATGTCTCGCACCATTTTGACGCGGCACTGCCGGAGATCGAGGCAAAGGGACGCGCTGAAGTCTGCCTGGGCGGACGGCCGTTTGTGATCGGCAAGGAGTTCGTCGACGATATCAACGCCGAAGCACTGGCGCCTGCAATTGCGGAACTGAAGGCGGCACTGCTGGTGCTGCATGCCCCGCGGGATGAAACAGTAAGCATCGAAAATGCGGCCTCAATCTTTACCGCGGCCAAACACCCCAAAAGCTTTGTCACCCTGGATGATGCCGATCACCTGATCACCCGCGCAGCCGATGCGGAATATGCCGCCGAGGTGATTGCCGCCTGGGCCGGGCGCTATGTCAGAATGGCCCCGCCCGCGCCGCCGCCCGGTGCGCCCGAAGGCATCCTGCGGGTGACCGAGGCGGACTCGGAGGGCTTCTTGCAGGACGTGCAATCCGGCCCTTATCACCACACCTATGCAGATGAGCCGTTGGCCTATGGCGGCACCAATCGCGGCATGTCGCCTTATGGCTTCGTGGCGGCCGGGCTCGGCGCCTGCACCTCGATGACGCTGCGCATGTATGCCCGCCGCAAGGGCTGGCCGCTGGAAGGGATCAGCGTCGATATCAGCCACGACAAGGTGCATGCCCAGGATGCCCAGCCGACGGGACCGGCCAAAATCGACCAGTTCACCCGGGTGATCCACCTCTGCGGCCCATTGAGCGATGAACAGCGGACCAAGCTTATGGAGATTGCCGACAAATGCCCGGTACACCGGACCTTGGAAAGCGGCGCCAAAGTGGTGACACATCTGGAAACCTCACACCAGGCGGAAACTGTGTAACTGTCAAAAACCAGAGACCTCCCGCGCCCGGCCGTTGCAGGAAACCTGCAACGGCAGCGGCCTTGGGCCCGGCGCCGCGCCTTATTGGCCCGGCGCCGGGCCCAGCTGCGGCAGGCCTTCGCCAGAAGGCCGCAACGCAGGCGGGAGCCCCCCTTGCTGTCAGTCAGAGTAACGGCCTGTGGTGATGTCGCCGCCCTCGCCAACAAACCGCAAAGCCTCACCGTCGCTTTCCAAAACAAAACAAGCCCACAGGTCCGACGGCGGCCAGGTGGAGCAGTATTTGCTGTCCCGCACGCCCCAATAGCCCCAGCTGTCATGGCCGGCATTGTACAAGGTCCGGCCCGTGGCCCGGAACTCCTGCCAGGCACCGCTGCCGTAGGTCAGCTTGCGCCCTTCCAGCGCTGCCTGCACTTCCTCTCCGCTCAACGCCCGCCATTCCGCCGCCGCAAGCGGCGAAACTGTCAATGATACCGCAATCATCAGGGCAATGTGCCTCATGTCCGCCTCCCAGCCTTGCTGTCACGCCTTACCTGATCTAATAGGCCGGGCATCTGCTGCACAATCACATAAAGGTGCTTTCGCCCATGATCCCCCGCTATGCCCGCCCCGAGATGGTCGCCATCTGGTCGCCTGAGACCAAATTCAAGATCTGGTACGAAATCGAGGCCCATGCCTGCGAAGCCATGGCAAACCTTGGCGTGATCCCGCGCGAAAATGCTGATGCCGTGTGGAAAGCCAAGGACGTGGAGTTTGACGTCGCCCGCATCGACGAGATTGAAGCCGTCACCAAACACGACGTCATCGCCTTCCTCACCCATCTGGCTGAGCATGTCGGCTCTGAGGAAGCCCGCTTTGTGCATCAGGGCATGACTTCGTCGGATGTGCTGGACACCTGCCTGAACGTGCAGCTGGTGCGTGCCGCCGATATTCTGCTGGACGGCATGGACAAGCTGCTGGCCGCGCTGAAGAAACGCGCGCTGGAGCATAAGAACACTGTGCGTGTGGGCCGCAGCCACGGCATTCACGCCGAGCCCACTACTATGGGTCTGACCTTCGCCCGCTTCTATGC
>NZ_LUKH01000158.1:0-4683 GCF_001593695.1 Leisingera sp. F5
CCCCCTCACGGAGAGGTGGCCGAGTGGTCGAAGGCGCACGCCTGGAAAGTGTGTAGGCGGGAAACCGTCTCCAGGGTTCGAATCCCTGTCTCTCCGCCATCCACCCTTGCGAACTGTCTCTACTTTGCGGCTGCTGTTGCAACCTGCCGGAACAGGCCGGTTTTCAGGCGTCTTTCCCAATCATTTCTAATTTCTTGCGCACGTCTCCGGCGCATTCAGGCCGCGCTTTGTGCGCCGGTCTCCGCATGTCAGAGGGGCAGGTGAGTATGGTCATTAACAGAGAATTTCTTTCAGATTCAGCCTGAAAACAGGCTTCGAACGGGCATCTGGCCGTGAGCGTACGGGAATTCCGTCATGATAACAGGTTGTTACGAGGGTCCTGTCCCGGTTTCCTGTTTGTCGACAGAACAGGCCTGTTAAATGTCAAAACAGGCCTGTTAAAGCGCAATAACAGGTGATTTTTTCGACATAACAGGTGTTCCGGGGTGCGCAGGCGGGCGGAGTGGATGCGGTTCAGACGGGTGCTGGCAGGCCGCAGACCCTGCGCTGTTCCGGCCAGTAAAGTGGCAGGTCGTGTTTCATAAGCGCGGCGAGTGTCAGACTTGGAGGCTGGCGGCCCTCGAGAATGGCGCGCTGGATGTCTGGTGCCAGGAAAGCGAGGCGGATGAGGCGGCGGCGGTAGGGCGTGCCAGGCGCCGTGGATAGGGCTGGGGATCCAAAGCGATCGAAAGTGAGCATCGCGTGGGCGCAACGCAAGGCCCGGATCAGCACAGGATCAGGCCGGAGGGAATCTGCCGGAGCGCCGGTGAATTCGGTCCTGCCGCCACGGGTGTGCATTCGTACAGGAAGCACAAGACGCATCTGTGACGGGTCTGCCGGATCTGGCTCCACGGCTTCGCCCGGCCCAAGCTGCGGCCGTAAGCGGCGCAGCAGGTGGCCGGGCAGGAGGAGTTCCAGACCGGCGGCGTGGACCTCAACACGTGTAGCCAGACGCCACTGTCAGAAGAAAACAACTTGAGGCGGGTTGGGCGGTTTCGTAGCGTTTGGCCATGACCAAGCGCAGCCCCTTTCGGTACTTCAAAACCAGCCCCGAGATCATCCGCCTGGCGGTGATGATGTATATCCGGTTTCCGCTGTCGCTTCGGAATGTCGAGGATCTCCTGCACGAGCGCGGTATTGAAGTGAGCCATGAAACCGTGCGGTTCTGGTGGCAGCGCTTCGGGCCGAAATTTGCGGCCGAGATCCGCAGGAAACGTGTTGAAAACCTTCGCTCCTACTCGGGCTGGAAGTGGCACCTGGACGAGATGTTCGTGAAGATCAATGGCGAACGCCATTACTTGTGGCGGGCCGTCGACCACGAAGGTGAGGTCCTGGAAAGCTTAGTCACAAGGAAGCGTGACAAGAAGGCGGCGCTGAAATTCTTAAGGAAATCAATGAAACGCCATGGCCGGCCCCAGATTATCGTGACTGATAAGTTCCGGTCCTACGGTGCAGCATTGAAGGAAATAGGTGCCTCAAGTCTGCAGGAAACCGGCCGCTGGCTGAACAATCGGGCCGAGAATTCGCACCTGCCGTTCCGACGACGAGAGAGGGCGATGCTGCGTTTCCGGCGAATGCGTAGTTTGCAGAAATTTGCCGCCGTCCATGCCTCGGTCTACAACCTGTTCAATTCGGAGCGCAGCCTCTACTCCCGAGAAAATTTCAAGCTTAATCGCTCCGCTGCTCTCGCCGAGTGGCGCCAACTCGGCGCGGCATAAAGGGCAGCGTTACTGTCCTTGTGGAGACTGGTTCGCATTTGTCTGCCAGTACCCAGTGAAGAGCGCGTTGCGGTGGCGGATATGGCATCAAGGGCAGGCCTGTCAGCGGACAAATGCCGGCGGATTGAATAAACTCTTCAGTGTTATTTACTTTCCCGCACGGTTGCGGCGGCCTTTGGCATAGGCAGCCTGATTCGAAAGACCTGCCCGGCATTCCTGCCGCATTGAGAAACAAACTTTGCAAACTGCAAGGATTGAAATCAAATCCACGCCATTTCCCTCACGGCAGCTTGCGGGGGGAGCGGAAAGCCGGCGGTATCGCCGCATTTTGCCCTTGTTTCGGATCTGGCATCAAATCCGCCCCGCTCAAGCAACAGGTGCGGGAATTTTGTGCGGGATGTGCAAGTTTGAACCGCTGATTGCATCTGATTTTCGAAACAATCAACCCAGTCCAGCACCGGTTTATGCCCTCCCGCTTGGCCCGAATGACGCAATGGGGGGATTTTTAGGCAATTTTTTGGCTTTGTGGCCGGGGGTGCCTAACGTATGCATGTTCTAGCCCATTGGGGGGCGAGTTCTGCGAGCTGCTGGACTGTGGTGGACTGCTAAAATTTAGTTTAAGTCCCTGTGCTGCTGATGCCTGCACACCACTGATCTGAGAGCTTTTGCTTATCGGCTGTGCGCTGTTCCGGCGTGCACTCCAGAGCGTTTGCGCGTTCTGGCCCTCTCTCCGCTTGGGCTGGTGTTTTGACTGCGGAGTTCCGCATGGCTGTGCGGCTGTCCGGCTGGCCCGAACGATTGGCTTGGGGCCAGACCGGTGAGGAGAGAGTGATGGCGAAGAGTACCGATATGCCGAATGCGGACTTGAACGGAATTGTTGAGGGCACCTCGGGGGATGACCTGATCAATGCGGCCTACACCGGCGATCCGGAAGGCGACATGGTTGATAACGCGGATGCCACCGACCCGGCGGCGGGGCCGGATGATGATGTTATCATCGCAGGCAGCGGCAACGACAGCATCTATGCCGGCTCCGGCGATGATACTGTTGATGGCGGCAGCGGCGATGATCTGATCCTGGGCGATGGCGTTTCCGGCGCAAATGAACCTGTCAAAATCACCATTTCCTCGACCAGCGCGGCCTTCCAGAACAAGGTCTTTGCCTACACCATCGATCCGTCAACCGGCGAGATCAGCAACGTTGTGATGCTGTCGCAGAATGCAAATGCGGACGTCGGCGAGACCTATAGCTATGATGCGCCCGAAGGCGCGGTTGTCGGCGTCGGCATCATCAGCCCGCATGGCACATTTTACTCTTCCGGCTATGGCGGCAACGCAGATCTGAACCCGGACGGGCTGGACCACACCAAAGGGATATTTGAATTCCCGGATGGCTCCGTTCAGCTGGGCTTTGAGGATATTCGCAACCTGGGCGACAGGGACTTCAACGACGTCAAGCTGATCGTTGACCTGGGCACCTCGGGCACGACGCTCGACAATGCTCATTTCGACTATTCTTCCGATCCGGCCGACCCGGTTGTGCCGGGCGACGACAGCCTGACCGGCGGCGAGGGTGATGACACCATTCTTGGCGGCGGCGGCGACGACACCATCGACGGCGGCGATGGCTCCGATTCGGTTGATGGCGGCGACGGCGATGATGTGATCGACACGTCCAAGGACAGCGGCATTCCGCTGCCGGACCGCGGCTTTCCGGGCTACACCGGCACTGACCCCGACATTCCCTTCATCCCGGCGGATGCTGATCCGTTCGACGACCGCGATACCGTTCTGGGCGGCGCCGGCAATGACACCATCTCTACTGGGGATGACGCCGACCTGATCGACGGCGGCTCGGGCATGGACGTGATTGATGGCGGCATCGACGATGACACTATCGACGGCGGCTCCAATGCAGACGTTCTGACCGGCGGTGAAGGCTCCGACAGTCTGCTGGGCGGCGGCGGCAGCGACACCATCTATGGCGGGTTGAACCCGGGTTTCCCGGATGGGTTGAACATTACAGATGACGGCAGTGACGGCCGCCCGGCGGATCCGGACCCGACCAACGGCATGGACACCATTGATGGCGGTTCGGGCAATGACCTGATCTTTGGCCAGGACGACGACGACGACATTTCCGGCGGCTCGGGCCATGACACCATTGATGCCGGTATTGATGACGATATCGTCCGCGGCGGGGCAGGCAATGACCTGATCACCGGAGGCCAGGGGGCCGATACCCTGTCGGGCGGTGCCGGGCGCGATACTTTCCTGGGCGGCAATGCCGGCGACGAAGTTGACGGCGGCTCGGGCGGCGACGACTTCGACACGCTGGACCTGACCGGAACCGGTCCGTTCGAACTCAGCGGTGTCACCGTCGATGCAGACGGCAACAGCATCTCGGGCACCGTCAATTTCCTCGATGGCGACGGGGCAGTGACCGGCTCCATGACGTTTGGCGAGATTGAGCAGATCATTCCCTGCTTCACGCCCGGCACGCTGATCGCCACCCCGCTGGGTGAACGCCAGGTCGAAGACCTGCAGGCTGGCGACCGGGTGATCACCCGCGACAACGGCATTCAGGAAATCCGCTGGATCGGGACACGCACGCTGGAGGGCCGGGAGTTGAACAGTGCCGCGCATCTGCAGCCGGTGCTGATCCGCCAGGGCGCCCTGGGCAATGGCCTGCCCGAGCGCGACATGATGGTCAGTCCCAACCACCGGGTGCTGGTCGCCAACGACAAGACGGCGCTGTATTTTGAGGACCGCGAGGTACTGGTGGCTGCCAAGCATCTGACCGGGCTGGCGGGCGTTGACGCGGTGGAGACCACCGAGGTGACCTATATCCACTTTATGTTCGATCAGCACGAAGTGGTGTTGTCCGATGGCGCCTGGACCGAAAGCTTTCAGCCGGGCGACCAGT
>NZ_LUKH01000159.1:0-4629 GCF_001593695.1 Leisingera sp. F5
CGGTCATAGATGCTGTTCTGCACCAGCATCCGGCTGGGCGCGTTGCAGCTTTGACCGGTGTTTTGCATCATGTGCAGCACGCCGCGCTTCACCGCCTTCTCGTCGGCATCTTCAAAAATCACATTGGCGCCTTTGCCGCCCAGCTCCAGATCCACCTTTTTCAGGGTCGGAGCCGCAGCCTGGGTAATCGCGATCCCTGCGCGGGTGGAGCCGGTGAAGGAGATCATGTCCACATCCGGATGGGTGGTGAGCTGCGAGCCAACACCCGGGCCGTCGCCGTTCACTAAGTTGAAGACACCTGCCGGGAAGCCGGCCTCATCCATCAGCTCGGCAAAGATCATTGCGTTCAGCGGGCTTTGCTCTGAAGGCTTCAGAACCATGGTGCACCCGGCAACCGCCGCTGCGCCAACCTTGAGCGTCACCTGATTCATCGGCCAGTTCCACGGCGTGATCAAGGCGCAGACGCCCACCGCTTCGTGGATGATGCGGTCGTTCGGGCTGCGGTCGTTCAGCGGCCCGTCAAAGGGAAACTCCTTGGCCGCGGTGATGAAGTTGCGCAGGTGCCAGCTTCCCGCTCCGGCCTGCGACGTGCGCGCCATGTCGATCGGTGCGCCCATTTCCAGCGACATCGCCTGGGCCAGATCTTCGGCGCGGGCCTCATAGACATCCACCAGCTTCTCAACCAGCGCAATGCGCTCTTCCACCGGGGTATTCATCCAGCCAGGCAGTGCGGCCTTGGCCGCGGCAACGGCGGCGTTGGTATCAGCCTCGGACCCCAGCGAGATTACTGCACAGGGTTCTTCGGTCGAGGGGTTTACCACTTCGAAATCGTTTGAAGCAGCAGGAGCGGCCCACTGGCCGTTGATGTAAAATTCGCGTTTCTCGATCATGTCGGGATCTCCCAAGTCAGAGGTATTCCGGTTACCGCCTTGCCGGTTTCGCGGCCACTGTGTCACTGCTCCGGCATGGGGGCAAGGGCGGGGCAAAGGCATCGCCGCGTAATTTGATCAAATTATCGCGGACACTGTCAATGGCCCCTTGGAACGGTTGCAATTCTTCGCCGTGGGGGCTTGCGGCAATTTTTCGTGGTTTCCCGGTACGGGGGCTGTATCGTTGCGCTAGACTACTTAGGTTGCAGTCAAGACGACTCAAAATTCATATGACAAGGAGATACCGCCATGGGTTTGCGCATTAACGACACTGTCCCCGATTTTACTGCGGAAACGGATCAGGGCACCATCACCTTCCATGACTGGATCGGTGACAGCTGGGCGATCCTGTTCTCGCACCCCAAGGATTTCACCCCGGTCTGCACCACCGAGTTTTCCGCCGTGGCGCAGCTGAGCGAGGAATGGAGCAAGCGCAACACCAAGGTCCTTGGCGTTTCGGTTGACGGTGTTGAGGACCATAAGAAATGGAAAAAGGACATCGAGGAATACGGCAAGGCCGTGCCGGGCTTCCCGATCATCGCTGATGACGGGCTGGCGGTTTCCAAAGCCTTCGACATGCTGCCTGCCGAAGCGTATTTGCCCGATGGCCGCACCCCGGCGGACAGCGCCACCGTGCGGTCGGTGTTCATCATAGGCCCGGACAAGCAGCTGAAACTGTCGATGACTTATCCGATGACCGTGGGCCGCAACTTTGCCGAGATCCTGCGGGCGCTGGACGGCCTTCAAATGTCGCTGGGCAAGGGCGTTGCCACCCCGGCGAACTGGGTGCCCGGCGAGGATGTGATCATTCCGCCTACCGTATCAAACGAGGACGCCAAGGCGAAGTTCGGCGAGTTCGAGACCATCTTCCCCTATCTGCGCAAGACCAAGGCACCGGAGTAACCCGCGTTCGCCATCGCAATGTTCGCAAGCCGCCTTCGGGCGGCTTGTTCTTTTTTGTTTTATGGCTGAAACCCGTTCGGTGCCGGTGGAAAGTCCGGCGCCCGGCTTTGACGCAGTTGGCGCGCCTCTGCGGCAAAGGCTTGACCAGCCTCGCCTGTCAGCCCGGCTGCAAAACGCAGAGTGATATCCGACCCGTCCCGGGTCAGCCAGCAGGACGATTTCTTGAGGAATGCAAACCCCGCCTCGGCATGCAGGTAGGCGGGCAGCGTATAACTGACACCTTGTGTGGCAACAGCGGTCAGGATGAAAGACAGGTAATCTTCCGTTGGGGCGTCGTCGTTTGACAGCAGCCGGGCCTTCAGCGCCGCCAGGCTGGGGCGGCCGAAGATGACAGTTTCTTCGGCGATGCGCCGGATCCTGTCCCGTGGCAATTGCGCCAGCCGCTGATCCAAATCTGCAGTCTTCAGCACGGCGCCATGCGAAAACCCATGTGCCAGAACCCATTGGGTGAGGCCGGTTTCACCGCGGCGGACGATGAATTTCTTGTTGTTGGTCAGCGGGAAACGCTTCCAGAACCTGATGAACCCCGGGTCCTCCATCAGCCGCCCTGACAGCATCAGCGCATAAGAACAGTACTGGAAATTGCGGCTGGCGGTAGAATACCCCCAATTGATGCTGCGGAAGTTCTCTGCCTCCACCCGCGGATGGCCGTAGTTGCAGGCGGCAGCCGCGAAGTCCGCATTCAGCGCCTGTGCTTCCGTCAGCCAGTCGCCTGCCCCTGGCAGCGGAAACCAGGAGGAATCATTCAGCAGCACCAGCCGGTCAATCTGTTCCAGCCGCGCGTGCGCCGTCAGCAACCCGTCGCGGTAGCCGCCAAAGTCATACCCGAAATTGGGCCGTTCCATGCACAGCCAGCAGACCTCGCTCAGCCGCTGCCGGTCGGCACCGCTAAGCGGGACGTTGGAGACCACAACCGGGGCATAGCCGCTGTCGATCAGATAGCGCAGAGCGATGAAATGCGAGGCTTGCAGGCCCTGACTGGGAAAGATCAGATAGACCGCAGGCTGCGGCCCGGGCGGTATAGCGCCCTCGGTGCAGCGAATCTTGCGCGCCAGGAACGCGTCGTAACACCAGCGCCCCAGCAGCAGCGAGCCGAGGCGGCTGGGCAGCTGGGTGATCTGCTGCAACGGGCGTTGCAGCTCGCGGGTGATTTTCCAAAGCGGGGGCCGTTTCATGCAGGACGCCTGTAAATTGCAACTATTGGTGTGCCAGCCGGGTCAGACTTGCTGCCAAGGCGGCGGGCGGTCTGCGGACTTCTGGCCGGCGCTGCTAAGGATGGCGCGGAAGTAGTACCAGTTCTTGGACCGTTTGCGCGCCGACAACAGGTTCAGCGGTGAGACCAATTGCAGCGACGCCTCCCCCAACGCCCGCAGGAAGCCAAAAGGCACGCCGTGCTTGCGGGCGCCATAGACGCGCGACTGGCCCATGTACCAGGCTTTCAAAGCCGCGGTTTTGGCTGAGCGTTCGGTGGAGTGCCCCAACAGATGCCGGACCTGCGCACCGTAAACATAACGCAGCGGCCCGCATTCCGCCTTCAGGCGCAGGCTGAGGTCGTCGTCCTCGTGGAACAGAAAAATCTTCGGGTCGAACCCGCCAACCTGTTCGAAGGCGGATTTGCGCACCAGCATGGCACCGCCGGACAGCACCGGAACCTCGCCATTCTGTTTCGCGGCATCACGGCCCAGCCAAAGCGATTTCGCGATCAGCTTGCTGCGGCGCTTGAAAAACAGCGACCCGTCGCCTTTGACAATACGGGTGTTGAAGGCCGAAGCCTTTGGGTGGGCATCGGCAGCAGCCAACAGATGTTCCAGCGTGTTCTCGAACAGCTCGGCATCCGGGTTCACAAAAAACAGGAATTCCGTGTCCGCCTGTGCCGCGCCCTGGTTGCAGGCCGGGCCAAAGCCGGCGTTTTTCGGATTCTCAATGAACCGGGCTCCATGTGCTGCAGCCAGCGCACGGGTGTCTTCCGCATCCCGCGAGGCGTTGTCGACCAGAATGCAAGGCACCGAAGCTGGAATGGAGCGCAACAGGCTCTCAACAACGGCAGAAGAATTATAGGTGACCGTTATGATGGTCACACGGGGCGGCAAAGACTGTTCCATGAGCGTCCCGGCGAAAATGGAAAACCCGGGGCACGGATCGCGCGCCCCGGGCTGTTTATGTGCAGTCAGACTGGGATCAGTCCTGCTCTGCTTTTTCTTTCTTTTCCGGCGCGATTTCTTCGCCGGTTTCCTGATCGACGATTTTCATCGACAGGCGGACTTTGCCGCGGTCATCAAAGCCCAGCAGCTTGACCTTCACTTCCTGGCCTTCCTTCAGAACGTCCGAAGGATGGTTCAGGCGGCGGTTTTCGATCTGGCTGACGTGCACCAGGCCGTCGCGCTTGCCGAAGAAGTTCACAAAGGCGCCGAAGTCGACGATCTTCACAACCTTGCCTGTGTAGACTTGGCCTTCTTCCGGCTCTGCCACGATCGAATAGATCATGTCATAGGCCTTCTTGATGGCCTCGCCGTTCGGGCTGGCGATCTTGATCACGCCATCGTCATTGATGTCGACCTTGGCGCCGGACACTTCGACGATCTCGCGGATCACCTTGCCGCCGGAACCGATCACTTCACGGATCTTGTCGGTTGGGATCTGCATGGTCTCGATGCGCGGAGCGTGGACCGAGAAGTCGGAGGCTTCGGTCAGGGCTTTCGCCATCTCGCCAAGGATGTGGATCCGGCCGTCTTTGGCC
>NZ_LUKH01000160.1:0-4615 GCF_001593695.1 Leisingera sp. F5
TACACGCTCAGTTCTCCTTATACGGTAGTTTCGTTTATGAAGCGTTTATGCTTCGTCGAAGGGCTTAAAGGAGAGCAGAGCAAGAAGCCTTCTATGAGCGTAAGCTATCCTGCTTCTTGCAGTAGGCCAGGAAAGCAGCGCCTGCGTTTTTCGGCGGGTTGCCCTTGGCGGCTTCAGAATTGGCAAACGTCAGCCAGTCCGAGCGGAGGGAATAATAGTCCCGGCCCTTCTCCCTGGCGATGGCCCTTGCCTTGTCTTCTGCCCATTCCGGCAGCCTGATACCGGGCAAAAGATCTCTCTGAGGCGAGCGCGGACGGAAGATCACCAGGTCTTCCGGGGTCAGCTCCATGCGATAGAACGGCGTGTGATCATCCTCGATGATCTGGCGGATGTTCAGTCGGAACTTCTTCAGGGGCGCGTTGCTGCCGGTCTTTTCCTGAAGCTTGGCAAGGCCAATCTGCCACTTGGGCTGGCTCCCGCAGTGCTTGCGGCCGATCTCATACAGGCGGCGCTCAAGCGGGCGGCGAAGGCGGAAATAGTCGTGCGAGATTGTTACGACTTCGTTGGCCTCGATTGCTCTCATGAACCAGTCAGACAGAACGACCTCGCAATAGTCGAGCCGCCATGCCCCTTCTTCCTGCATAACGAATCCGGCTTGGTCCACGAGGCTAAAAATCCGAACCTCGCGCTTGTTTCCGGTACGGATCGTTGTGGTAAATTGCGTCCCCTGTAGCCTTTTGAAGGCTTGCTCCAGACGCTTGTAATGGTTGCCGCCAATGGGGCGGTTGGTGGCGATGGAAAGCTCACGGGCGCTGAAGCGGACGCGCTTTCCGATCTTCTCGCCCCGGTTCTTCATGTCCATCAATTGGCTGATGCAGAAGATCAGGATGTCCTTGTCCTTGATGGTGGGCAGGCCAAGGCCGGAAGGAGCGATTTCCAACCTGTTTTCACCGTTCTGGTAGACCAGATGGCGCATGTCGGGCTTGGTCGCTAGGGAAAACAGGGGATGTTCCATCGACGCGGTGTCGTCCTTGGGGACCACGTCCGTGATATCGAGGATGAAAAAATCCTTCTGGGGGTGTCTATCCGGTAGCAAAGGCATGTCCGGACGCTACGAGAAATTTGACCGTTCAGGAACCCTGAATTTGACCTATCAGGAACCATTCTGAAGTTCGTGCTATCGGGAACCAAAGTTTGACCTATCGGGAACCCCAAATGGGGTATTGTCCGTTTGACCCTTTCGGAACCAGAATTTGACCCTTTCGGAACCAAAATTTGACCCTTTCGGAACCCTGTGGATAGTTTCCTGCTTTCAAGACAGCATGTTAGAGGAGATTTTTGCCTCCGTAACTTACTCCGTAGGTAACACTATTAACACTAGGGATCAGCGACCGTGGCTCGGTCCCCGAGCCCGTTCCTGGCTGGGGCGGTCGGTCAGATCGGTGTCCCGTTCTGCCGAGGGTTCTTTCCGAACCGCAGGGGCTGTCAGGCCAAGATTCATCTCATGCCGCTCCACCTCTGCCAGTGCCTCCTGCGGCCAGCAGATTTGCTCATCGATCTGGGTTGCCTCCGGACGCAGCATATTTTTGACTACGGCCTCAACCCTGGCGCAGAACGCCCCGCACTTCGCCACCACTGCCGCCAGGTGCATCCGGTCGGACAGGCTGGGGAAGAACTCACGCCCGGATTCATACCCGTCCCCCATGTTCGCCCGCAGCCCCATGCCAAACCCATGGGCCGCTTCAAACACACGCTCTGCCCCTGACCTGACAGCCCGGATCAAAGGCCAGGGATCGGTTTGGGGATCTCCCCTCACGCGATCCAGCTCCAGAGCGCCCTCAGGAGGCTCGTAGGAGCGCCCTTGGGCCTTGTGGCGGGCAATCTCCCCCTTGAGCATCAGAAAGTCGCTCAGGGCCTCTGTATCGCGCTCTGAGAGGTCTGTGTTCCTGATGGCATCCCACAGCCCCTGAGAGGGCGCTCTGACGCTCTCACGGGCCTTGTCCATGATCGCCCCATAGGTTTCCGGGGAAAGGTGCTGGCGCTGGGTGATTTCTTTCCGGGTGCCGCGCACGATTTCAGGGTCCAGATGCTCGCGGCACCAATCGGCCCAGGACGTCTGCAAGGCGGAGTATTCGTTCCGCTCGCCTGTGGCCTCCTTCAGCTCGCGCAGCGCCTTGTTGGTCGAGATCACCGGCTTGCCCCGGCTTTCCCGAACCGGAGAGACCAGCACATCGACCACAGCGCCGCCCTTCTCATCGAGATCGAGGCGGGTAGCGATCACCGATCCTTTGCCGCCCCAGCCCTCAGCCCATGCCTTCGCCTGGTCAAAGAGCTGGCGGTTACGCGGGTTGTCGGGGTCATGCAGGCCGCCGGCTTTTTCCACCCATTCCGGGGACACCACGCAGATGGCCTGCAAGCAGAGCGGCGAGCCTTTGCGTTCGCCGGCCCCCAGCTCGGTCTTGTGGGCTTTGAAGGCGGCAAGATAGTCGCGGTCGTTCTCGGCCTTCGACCAGGCAAGGCCGAAACCAGGTTCCGCATCGTCCCGGACCCGCGCCTTGCCGGTCTCGTCGTGACGCTGCGCATGGAGGGACGCCCCGCGAAGCTGGGCGATGCTGGTGAACTTGTTGACGCGGATAGCAGCCTTGAACATGGGGCGGTGATAGCGGAGAACGACGGAGTTGTCATTTCAAATGACAACCCACTAGGCAATTCTCTACGAGCCGCTCCGCTAATTGCCATGGGCCGGAGGTGCTGCGCCCTCCTGGACCTCCTGCTATTCGCCCGTTCAACGGGCGACAAATCCCTTCCTTCCCCTGCCTTATGGCGGGCGATGTCAGTCAGGGATTTGAGGGGCGCCGAACCGTTCCGCAAAATCCGGCGGCAGCAGATGCCGACGTTTTGGTGGTGTCCGCTCCCAGATTTCCGCATCGGTCAGGGTCTCGGAGCTGACCTCGTAATTCCCGCAGTCGAAGCGGGACGAGCAATCAGAGGGAGCATTCTCGTGGCGGTCGTGAGTCATTTGTTTCCCGATCTGGCTAGGGCCACATCTGCGCGGCGTGGAGCACGCGCAGCACCGTCACCGCCGCTGCGGTTTCGGTATAGACCACAATATAGTTTGGCCGGACCACCAGTTCCCGAGTGCCTTCTACCCTGCCGGGGCGGCAGCGTTTCGGGTGAGCCGGGAGCTGCGCCACCTTGCCCTGAATTTCTTCCACCAGGGCAAGGGCTGCGTCCGGGTTGTCGTCCGAGATGTAATCGGCAATCGCCATCAGGTCGGCGACCGCCGGAGCCTTCCACTCGAGTTCAGGCACGGCGCTTCCCGTCGATCAGGGCGCGGGCATCCTGCATCACCTGGTCGTGCGGGGTGGCCGGGCGGGGGTCGGCCAGCGCCTCCTGCACCTTGGCACGGAACCAGGCGTCATAGGCATCCGGATCTGCGGTCAGGCCGGCCGGCAGACCGCCCTCGGCGGCAACGCGGGTCAGCAGGATGCGCACGGCATCCGAAAGCGTCAGGCCGACACCGGACAGAGCGTCGGCTGCTTGCGCCTTGAGCCGGTCGTCCACGCGAACGTGGAGCATCGAGGTTTGGGCGGGCATGGTATGTCCTCCTGTTTTCGATGGTATTATGTATCTCAATTGAGATACAGGCAAGCTGCCTTTTCGGCTAGTAGCCCCATAGCTTCCCCGCTTTGGTGGTTTTCTGTAAACTGGTGGAAAACAAGGGTGAAAACCGTTTCCCCACCACCGGTGAAGGCGAGCAGAAACCATGGCAAAACTATCTTTGAATCAAGCGGCGAAGTATGCGGGTGTTGCCAAGAAAACCCTCTTGGAACGACTTAAAAGCAACGACTTAAACGCAAAGCTATCGGGCGAGAAGAACGCGCAAGGGCATTGGGAGATTGACGAGGCAGAGCTTGACCGTGTTTTCAGGAAACCACAGGAAGAACCACGCAGTAAAACCGTTTCCCCACCGCCAATAAAGGCGACAAAACCAAGCGAAACCGGTGCGTTAGAGGTTGAAGTTAAGATGCTTCGGGAGCAGATCGGTGCCATGACCGCCGAGCGAGACAGGGAGCGCGGCCAGCTCGTCGATCAGATCGAGGATTTGCGCACTCGCCTGGACGGAGCTGAGGCTGAACGGGTGCGCCTGAATGCGGTTCTGACAGATCAGAGGGATAAATCTGGCGTTCGGGTGAAGCGCGGCCTTTGGGCACGGCTGGTCGGCCGTTGAACGTCAGTCCGGAAGCTGACTTGAGAATAGCCGTCTTGTTCGTTCTCAACAGCATGGAAAGCGGCTTGGTCCATTGCCCTAGAAGATCCAGCCGAACTAGAGAAAGGTTTAGGCGAGGATCTGATCTTGGATTACCCTGCGTGAACTTCATCAGTTCTTTGAAGTGCGGCCCGCGTGTTGACCAGTGGCCTGTTCCTATAGTTCGCGGGCCGGTTCCCCTCCCTCTATCTTCTTCCGGGAACCGCCGGGTGTTCTCTTGACATCTTCGGTGTAAACGAAGTGGTCCCAGTAGACACAGGGGACTTAAAATCTCCGCCCCGATAAATGCACCGGATTTCGGTGCTGGTGCCATAAAGACGTAAGAGTGTACCTTGCATACACTTC
>NZ_LUKH01000161.1:0-4551 GCF_001593695.1 Leisingera sp. F5
ACCATAGGCCGGTCCTGTGGCAATGAAACAGTCACTGGCCGCCACCCGCGCCGTTGGGGCATCGCCTTGTTCCGCAAACAGTGCCATCAACGCCTCTGACAACTCTCTGGCGGTGCTGCGGGATATTCCTGGAATTGTGATTGCCTGTCCCTCAGATGGGGCTGAGGCTGCAATGATGATGCGCGAGGCGGTGCGGCTGGCGCGCGAGGAGCAGCGGGTGGTGGTCTTTGTGGAACCGATTGCGCTGTATCCGATGCGGGACCTGCATGAGGCGAAGGATGGCGGCTGGATGCGGACTTACCCCTCGCCGGACCGGCGGATCGCTTTGGGCGAAGCGGGTGTGCAGGGGGAAGGCACCGATCTGGCCATCGTGACCTATGGCAATGGAAGGTATCTCTCGGCCCAGGCGCAGGCGGAACTGGCGCCCCAGGGAGTGGACGCGCGGATTGTGGATCTGCGCTGGCTGGCACCGTTGCCGGAGGCGGCGCTGTTGGAGGCGGTAAAAGATTGCAGGCATGTGCTGGTCGTCGATGAATGCCGCATCACCGGGAGTCTGTCAGAGGCGTTGATGGCACTGTTTGCGGAACAAGGCGATGCCCCAACGGCGCGGGTGGCGGCCAGTGACTGTTTCATTGCCACAGGACCGGCCTATGGTGCCACGCTGCCGTCGAAGGAGAGTATTGTTGCAGCTGCTTTGAAGCTGGCAGGAGGCAAGTCATGACCCGCACGGCTGTTCTGATCTGCCCGGGACGGGGCACTTACAACAAGGCGGAGCTGGGGTACCTGCACCGTCACCATGCGGACAAGGCGGCGCTGTTCGCCGGATTTGATGCGCAGCGAAAGGACGCCGGGCAGGAGGAAGTCACGGCGTTGGACGGGGCAACCCGGTTTTCGGTGTCAAAGTACTCCCGCGGGGATATTGCATCGCCATTGATCTATGCCTCAACGCTGGCGGATGCGCAGTCGCTGGCGGATGACATTGAAATTGTCGCGGTTACCGGCAATTCCATGGGCTGGTACACCGCGCTGGCGGCAGCCGGAGCGCTAAGCGCGGCAGATGGGTTCAAGGTGGTGAACACCATGGGCACGCTGATGCAGCAGCAACTGATCGGCGGCCAGCTGGTCTATCCCTTTGCAGGTCCGGATTGGCAGGATAACCCGCGCCGCAAGACCGAGCTGCTGGACTTGGCGGCAGAGATCAATGCGCGCGAGGAGCATGATCTGGGGCTGTCGATTGACTTGGGCGGAATGCTGGTGCTGGCCGGGAATGAGGCCGG
This sequence comes from Leisingera sp. F5, assembly GCF_001593695.1. Classification (NCBI taxonomy): domain Bacteria; kingdom Pseudomonadati; phylum Pseudomonadota; class Alphaproteobacteria; order Rhodobacterales; family Roseobacteraceae; genus Leisingera; species Leisingera sp. F5. The sequence continues at coordinate 1,278 of NZ_LUKH01000161.1, forward strand.
GTTGACAGCGTTTGAGGCGGCGGTGCCAGTGCTGGACGACCGCTTCCCCATGCGGCTGGCCAACCATGCCGCGTTCCATACAGCGCTGCAAGCACCGGTGGCAGCCGAGGGGCGCAAGCGGCTGAGTGCCGAGATGTTCTCTCAGCCGGATGTGCCGCTGATCGATGGCCGCGGGCAGATCTGGTGGCCGGGTGCCACGGATAAACAGGCGCTGTGGGATTACACGCTTGGGCGTCAGGTGGTGGAGGCCTATGACTTCACCCGCGCGGTGCAGAATGCAGCTTATGAATTTGCGCCGGACCTGTTCATCGTGACCGGCCCCGGCACCACACTGGGCGGCGCCGTGGCCCAATCCCTGGCACAAATCAGTTGGAAAGGGGTGATTGGAAAGGCGGGTTTTAAAGCGCGGCAAGCGGAGGATCCGCTGTTGATCTCCATGGGGGATGACGCACAGCGGTCATCGGTAAGCGGCTGATCCAGAAGTATCCCGCGTCTTTTGCCTGTATCAAAGATGCAGGCAAAACAGCCTTGGGCGTATCGTCTGCAAAGATCGCCTGACCCGCTTTAACATGACGGCCAAGGCCATCCGCTGCCCGGCAGTTGATTGAGCAGCAATCAATGAGTGTGGATCATCGCCGTCTTCACCCTGCTCCAATCCGGCCCAAGGACTTCCTGCCGGCGCAAACCTGTCGTTATAGCGATCAGAACAATTGTCTCCAAAAACGGATTTTCACTCCCGGCACATGCCTCGAAAAATGCCCCCGCTCTGCTGTGTTCAGATATCTTACCCTGCCTTGCGGCTCCTTCAGTTTCTCGATCCGCTTCATGGGATTTTGTTCCAGCCACCCATACTCCCGAACAGTAACTTTGAGGGCTTGATGGAGCGCGACCAATAGCGGTTCACAGTCGCGTTCGAAAAACGGCCTCGGATCCTACCGGTATCTTCCCAGCGTTGATTTCCGCTTCGATCTGCCCGACCCAAGCTTCAGCATCGCTTTTGCGATAAAGTAAGCCGGCTACTGCTCGTAACCCTTGCGGCGAATCTGAGCTTGCCAGCGAATACTTTTAGCACTTTGGACCCTTTGAACAGACGCCAGACTCACCACTTTGTTAGCAATGTTGGTTGTCATCCGGTTTAGGGAGCTTTCGGGGAGATTTGCACTGTTTTTTGCACCAAAAACCGCGCCACTCTCGTAGCTTTCGCTCACTAAGGTGGCAGGTGCTTGTCTTTTTATTGAAGGAAGTGGTGAGCCGTGTTGGGTTCGAACCAACGACCTACTGATTAAAAGTCAGTTGCTCTACCAACTGAGCTAACGGCCCACTTCTTCGTTGCTGTCTAAGCGTTTTCTCCAAGAGGATCAAGCACTTATTTCGCTTCGGAACTGCCTGGCAGCCTGTGTCATGCTGTCCCGATAGGCGGCGTATCTAGGGCCAGTGCGGCGGGGGGTCAACCCCTTTTTTCAACTTTTCTCACCGAAGACTGGATTCATCTGCAGCGCAGGTCTATATGCCCGGAATGAACACCCAAGCAGATACCGCACTCCCCTTCATGAAGATGCACGGGCTGGGCAATGACTTTGTTGTTGTTGACGCGCGCGCGCAGGACATCGTCATCACCCCGGCGATGGCCAAGGGAATTGCCCACCGCCGGTTCGGCGTGGGATTTGACCAGCTGACCGTCATCTCGGACGGCGCCGGGGACGCACATCTGACCTTCTATAACGCCGACGGATCCACGTCCGGAGCCTGCGGCAACGCCACCCGCTGCATTGCCCGCCATCTGGTCCTGGAAAGCGGCAAGTCCGAGCTGCATCTGACCACCGATCGCGGCGACCTTTATGCACGCGATGCCGGCGATGGCCTTACGTCTGTCAACATGGGACAGCCACAGCTTGATTGGCAGGACATCCCGCTGGCCGAAGACGCGGATACATTGGAACTGCCCATTGAAGGCGGCCCTGCTGCAACTGGCATGGGCAACCCGCACTGCACATTCTTTGTCGAGGATGCCACGATCATTCCGCTGGAAGAATTCGGCCCCCGCTACGAGCATCACCCCCTGTACCCCCAGCGCACCAATGTGCAAGTTGCCCAGGTGACTGGCCCCGACCGCATCCGCATGCGCGTGTGGGAGCGCGGTGTGGGGGTGACACTGGCCTCCGGCTCCTCTTCCTGCGCCACAGCCGTTGCTGCGGCCCGCCGCGGGCTGACAGGGCGCAAGGTGCAGGTTGATCTCGATGGCGGCACCCTGTGGATCAACTGGGCGGAAGACGGAGTCTGGATGACCGGCCCAACCATGCATGTGTTCGACGGCAGCTTCACACGCGAATTTCTGGAGACACTGAAATGAGCGTACCCAAGTTCACCACCCTTGGCTGCCGCCTCAACGCCTATGAGACCGAGGCGATGAAGGAATTGAGCCAGCAGGCGGGCCTTGAGAAGGCTGTGGTCGTCAATACCTGCGCGGTGACCGCAGAGGCGGTGCGCAAGGCACGCCAGGAAATCCGCAAGCTGCGCCGGGAACACCCAGAGGCGCCCATCATCGTGACCGGCTGCGCCGCCCAGACCGAACCGGACACCTTTGCCGCGATGGAAGAAGTCACCCGCGTCATCGGCAACACTGAAAAAATGCAGGCCGAGACTTGGCAGCAGATCGCCAAGGGCCCGGACTTCATTGGCACCACGGAAAAGGTGCAGGTCGACGACATCATGTCGGTGACGGAAACCGCAGGCCATCTGATCGACGGATTCGGCACCCGATCCCGCGCCTATGTGCAGGTCCAGAACGGCTGCGATCACCGCTGCACCTTCTGCATTATCCCCTATGGCCGCGGCAACTCCCGCTCCGTCCCTGCAGGCGTGGTGATCGACCAGATCAAGCGCCTGGTGGACAAGGGTTATAATGAGGTGGTGCTGACCGGAGTGGACCTCACCTCCTGGGGCGCTGATCTGCCTGCGCAGCCGCGTTTGGGCGATCTGGTGATGCGCATTCTAAAGCTGGTGCCGGACCTGCCCCGCCTGCGCATCTCCTCGATCGATTCGATTGAAGCGGATGAGAATCTGATGCAAGCCATTGCCACTGAACCGCGCCTAATGCCGCATCTGCACCTGTCGCTGCAGCACGGCGACGACCTGATCCTCAAGCGCATGGCGCGGCGGCACCTGCGCGGCGACGCCATCGCCTTCTGCGAGGAGGCCCGGCGCCTGCGCCCGGAGATGACCTTTGGCGCAGACATCATCGCGGGCTTCCCGACCGAAACCGACGCCCATTTCG
>NZ_LUKH01000162.1:0-4521 GCF_001593695.1 Leisingera sp. F5
CAAATCAAGCTGCGCCAGGACAAGATTGTCCTGCGCCGCGATTTCCCGGATGCCTGGAACGGGGTTCTTGTGACGGAAGATTCAGTATCGGTTGCGGTGGCGGGCATTTCGATCCGGATCAGCCATGATGGTTCCATCACCCGCGAAAGCAGCAGCGAGACCACGTGGGTGGAGGCAGACGGATCTGTGCTGAAGAAGACAGAGTTCGCTGAAGCCAGCATCTCCGCCGACGGGGTGGATTTGACACGCCGCACTTCCGATAGCATCGCAGCTGTTGGCAAAGATGGCATCATCGCCAAAGCGCGGTAGGGCGGGAAGTATCCCCGCAGCTTTGATATCTACTCCAAAATGCAGGCGCGGGAAACAGCAGATTCCGGCACCAGAGCCTCAACCGGGAGGAACGCAGGGCGGCTGCAGTCCCGTCCGGATTTGTTAACCGAAAGCCTGTTACAGTCAGAGCCGCCCCGGCATGTGTCCAGGGCATCCCGAGATTTGGAGGGGCATTTGACTGTGCACGGCGGACTCCTTTTTCTGACCGTATCCTGGGCCTCGATCTTCGGAGTCTGGTCAGGGCTTTTCGCGGGCGTGTATTGCCTCTTTTTGTGCGGCGTAAGATCGGGCGGGTTTTTCCGAAGCCTTGACCAGTTCTCAGTCTGGAGACGTGGCTAACAAGTTCAGATACCGCCACTCAATTAATTCATCAACAGGGCGGCCAAGGCACTTAACCGGCCGCTTGCATATCGCATTTTGCGCCATCTTTCAGAAGCTCGGAAAGCCGCCTTTTGCGTTATGAAGGCTTCCCATATGCCTGTCTCAAGCCCACATAAAACTGGAAGAGTTGAACCCGTTCCTGTAATGCCAGTGCGGTAATCAGGGATGTTTTGGTTATGATCCGGATCATTGCCCGAGCCGTGTCCAGCCTGCATTCATTGGTTTTGCTTGGGCCACTGGAGAAGCTGCAGTGATCCGCGCTGTTTCGGAGCCAAAGATCCTTTCCATCTGCTTGCCGTAGAAAGCCCGCGTGATGGTCGCGCGGTTCCCGGCATATCCATGATAAGCAGACTTGCCGGACGCCAGCGGCAGGCCGGCCCAGATCCGCGCGAGGTTGTCCATGAAGGCGGAACGTGAAATCCGGCCAGCGGCGAACTTCTGATACCCGGTGTCCGAAATCAGAAGCGCGGCCATACGGTTCTGAGTCTCCCGACTGAACCGGGTTCCGTCAGGCAGGCCGAGACGTTTTTGCAAGTTAAGCAAAGTCGAAGGTATGATCTGGAAATTTCCGATGGCATGGGGCTGGCCCGGCGTGCGGTCGATCCAGGCGTAGATTTCCGCAAGCGTCATCTGCGAGGGTTTCTTGCCGGGCTTCACCTTGGCGCCGTGATGGATCGCGTCATAGCGGCCGCCGGGAGCTTCAGCAAATGCAATGAGGGCAAACAGCTGCTCGACATTGGAGCCGGAGGGAAGGCGGAAGGTGGCCGGGGCAGGGGGCTGCTTTCCCGGCCGCGAGCGTTCAAAAGCATCGAGGGCAACCCACTCACTTTCCCTCGTGGCGAAGTTCCAGCCGCCCTGGGAGGAAGCCGGAGCCGAGGCCAGACTTTCGCGGATTTCAGTGGTCTCTTTCAGGTCGAAGCTGCCGGAGCTGGACCAGTCTCCGGCAGAGACAGCCGCAGGAGCCAGGAGCGCCATCAGGAGGGCCGAAAGGGCAATCCGTGGCCTCTGACCGCAGAGGGAAATCGAGGCGCTTTGCGCCGCCTCGTTGGCGGGCTTTTGGCTCAGCCCTCCCTGATGGTTCGGGCCAGCAACGCCCAATTCGGCCCTTCGGTCCTCATAGAAGGTCCACACCTCACGCAGCAAAGCTGCAATCAGCGCAAAGCGCTGATTTAATTTCCAAAATTGGCATTTTGTCAATTGGGGGGTGGCAGCACCTTGTGACGCCCTATTTTCAAGGGCCGAAATTGCCTCTGGCCCAGCTGTGGCCCGGCTCTGGCCCAGCGTGGCCCAGGCTGCGGGCCAGCTCCGGCCCGGCAAAATCGGGGGAGTCCGTGCCTCGTTCATCGCTCGATCTCCACCTCTGCCTCGCGCTCCAAGCCGTCGCCGCCCAGCTGCATATCGCGCCGGATCGCATCCTGGAATGCGGCCTCCTGACTGGCAAGGTTTGCGTGCTCTTTTTCCAGGACTAGGCTGGTGTCACGCCGCAACGCCTCCACCGCTTCGGTAGCAAATGCGAGGAGCTGTTGCTGGCTGGTGTCGGACTTCGACATAAGGGAGGCGATGAGCAAACGGATCATCTGCATCTCTTTCATTACTGAAAACCGCAGCGCCGAGAGGAGTTCTCCCTGTTCCTCGATCCGGCTTTCCAGACCCTGCAGATGTTCGGGGCAGAGAGCTTGACCAGCGCTGTCCTTAACGTCTCTGACGGCCCTTTCCTGAAGGTCCAAAATAGCCTGGTCCAGAGCCTCTTGCCGGTTGTCAGTGCTGCCTTCAATCAGGGCGCTGGCAACTGGGCCAAGCCGGACACGAAGGTTCTGTGGCTGTGTCTCGCTCATCGTTCAATTTCCTTATCTCGCTGCAGGAGGATTTCTGCCTGCTTTTCAACTTCTTTAATTTTCTCGTCGAAGAGACCGGGCAGGGTAGGGGTCTCCGGCTCTTTGTCCTTGGTTTCTTTTTCCTTCACTGCCTCAGGCTTCTCTTGTGGTTCTTCGCGGGCTTTCGCCTCCTCCGGCTGCAGGGAGCGTGCGCCTGCGAGGCGGCCATCCAGCCAGGCATCAAGAGCGGTCTGGCGGATGCCGGTCTCCTTCTCGATGGTCTTGGAAAGCCTTTCCGGATCCTCTGTCAGCAGCATTGCTTCATCGCGCGCCCGGCTGATTTCAACGTAGAAACTCTTCTGGGTTGCGAGCCGTTCGGTGGAGCGCATAGCCACAATTACGCGATCCACAGACTCCCCCTGAACCGCGTGCGCGGTGGCGGCGTAGTCGTGTTCCAGGCCACGGGCGGCGAGGCTGTCAGCAGGAATGGTGATGCGCGATCCTTCCTGCGTCTCGGCCTCAATGACTCCCCCCTTTGTTGATTTGATTTCAGCCCGCAAACCGTTCTTGATGCCGTTTTCCGGGTCTGTGATCCGGAACCGCACCTGGTCGCCTTCAGCCATGCCACGGGCCTCGCGCTCATAGGCCACGAGTGCCTTTCCAAGCTCCCGCTGATTGAATTTCGCAGCCAGAGGCAGGGTGGTCCGGGCACCGGTTTCCTCATGCTCAACGGTCAGCTTATTGCCCCTGTGATCGACTTCCTGGACCACATAGAGACCGTTCTTTTTCAGGCCGTGTTCCTTGCTTGTCGCCACGGACATGACGACATCGCCGGGGGCGTAGCTGCGGGCGTCGGCAAGCATTGCCTCGGTGAGCTGGCGGTTCAGCAGGCCGTTCACTTTAACCTCATCGGAGGCAATGCGGCCTTCCTGCCGGAGGCCTTCGCGCACTGCCTCATTGATTTCCGCGCGGGCCGCGTTGGTGAGGGTGAGGATCCGGGTGCCCTGCCGCTCGGCCGGGGTGAGAGCGAGGAACCTTTCTGCAGCTTCCTGGCGGGGATCATCGACCTTCAGCACATTGTCCTCCAGCCGACCAAAGGCCGATGTGATTTCTCCACGGATCGAATGGTAGACCGCTGCCTTCAGATCATCGTTCCGCTGGCGGCGGATCTCATCCATGACCGCGGTGCGCATGCCTGCTTTCTGCATCTGTGCGAAGGGCTGACCGGCGGCAACCGCATCAAGCTGCTGGACATCCCCTACAAAGACGACACGAGGGGCGCCGGTGCGCTCCGCGTAGTCCATGAAGCTGCGCATGTCCTGCGCGGACACCATCGAGGCTTCATCGACAACCAGGATGGTCTTGCTGTTGTCCACGTCCTGCGGGTGGTGGCGCTCGGCCGTGACCACCTTTGCCAAGGTCTCGGCGCTCCCCAGAACCTTGGTCAGCTCATTCACCGCCTGGTGGCTCGGAGCATAACCCTTGACCTCATACCCGTTCTGACCAGCATAGTGTGTCATACGGGTTAGTGCTTCCTTTGTGCTTTCCAGCATGAAGGTCTTACCGGTACCTGCATAGCCCTGGATTCCGACGTAGCGGCCTTTACCGGTCAGGGAGGTTTCGATGGATGCGCGCTGGCCGTCGGTCAAGGAACGGACAACGCTCAGTCTTCGGGCCAAAAGGCTGTCTCCGGTGCGCCCTTGTTCTGATGGGAGTTCGAGGCCGCCGGTCTTCTCCGCCTTTCGCCAAGTGGCCAGAATAGAGCGTTCCAGATCTACAGATGCCTTGTCGGTCAAAATCTGACCGTCCTCACCGCTTTCAAACAGCCGGCCTGCCTTGATCTGTCGGCTGATTTCCGCGTCCACTGCCCTGAAGTCAGAGCGGTAAGCGAAGTGCATTGCCGCCACCGTGAGATCTGGCCTGCTGTAGGCGGATTCCCGTTCGCTGATGTGCTCGACGGCGCGGTTTACGGCCTGCCTGGGGTCAGTCTCCACGC
>NZ_LUKH01000163.1:0-4504 GCF_001593695.1 Leisingera sp. F5
GGGCCGAGTTGATCTCATCCTTCAACGCGTTCAGCGCCGGGCCTGCGACCTGACGTTCTTCCGGGGTCATCTTACCCAGCTCGCGCATCTTCAGCGCCACTTCGCCCTTCTTGCCGACAGCGGCAAGGCGGATCGCTTCCAGTACGGACTCGTCCGCGGCCTCTGCAATCTGACCCAGGTATTTGGCTTTAAGATCGTCCATAACGGCCCCTCGAATTCTGCTTGTGCTCTGCTACCACAAGGGCCGGCGAAAGCAAGAGGGCCAGGACGGATGGCGGGCGGGTGTGTTTACGATCTCATCTTGCAAAGTGCTAAAGGCCGGACTGCCACAGCGATACGTACAGACTTCCACCAACACAGGTCTCGGGACCACCCGAACTTTGCCCCAAAGATGCCTGAGGTCGCTTGGATAGTGGCGCCAATTTCTTGGAGACCAAATTTATGACCGCAGTATTCAGCGAAGCCAAGCGCCTCTACTCCAAGGCCAAAGAGGCTTTGGAAACTTTGGAGTATCCTGAAAACTACGAAGAAGCGGAACTTCTTTTTCGTGAGGCCGTCCGGCTAGGCTCTACCCAGCCCACAAGTCCGGAACACGTGGCTCATACCGTCAGCTTTCTGTACCTGCTTTTGGACGTCGACAAGCTTGATGAGGCCCGCAGCATTGCAGCGAAAGTGCAAGCATCGGTGAACGATGCAAGTCCCGCTGTAAAAGCAGCCGCTTGGGAGCTATCAGCTGCTATGGCCCGGATCGAAATGAGGGATGGGCAACTGAACAAAGCCGAGGCGCATCTGATCGCAGCAATTGAAACCCATCCCAAAACGGGAGCAAAAAACAATATGCACAAGCAAAGCTTGATCAGCAGCCTCGAAAACCTTCAGGTTCAAATGGGTAAGGGAGACCCAAAACTTGCAAGGCTCCTGCAACGTCTTGAAGAGTTCCGACCCGCACCTCTCGACCAGCCTGCGCCCTATCATGGAGTATTGGAGCAAATCGCTGCAATCTACATTTCTCAACGAAAACATGAAGCTGCTATGAACATCATCGAAGAAGGGCGCAGGCATCTGGCCACGGATTGGGATACGTCCAGAATTCGCCCACAATGGGATGCGATGGCGGCAACGGTTGCCCGTAGAAAGCAAAGCAACTAACCGCTCTCAGCCCCACCAGGCTTTCTGCGGCAGCTTCAGCAGATGCTGCCGCAGCCATTGCCCGGCCTGCCCCAGCACCCGCTGGGAGGTCCAGACCACGTCCACACCCGCCAGCGCGTTGCTCTGCTGAAAGCCATAGCGCAGCCAACCTGACGGTCACCTCCGTCGTGTCGGTCCACACCTACGGTTTCACGCTTGCCTATGATCGCCAGTTTTCCAAGCACAGCAGCAGCGCCGGGCCGCCCCTGACCCGCTATCCGGCAAAGACGCCGGTTTTATGTTACACTTGCGACGCGCGGCACCGCGCATCCCAGTTGGCAGCAGAACCGGAGGAGACAGTCATGACGCATGTGGATTGGTACATCGAAGGCCGCAGCTTCGGGAACTGTAACTGCAACTACGGCTGCCCCTGCCAGTTCGAGGATCTGCCCACCCATGGCAATTGCACCGGGTTCGAGGTGATCCACATCGACAAGGGCCATTTCGGCGAGATCGACCTCACTGGCACCCGCGCCGCCGTTCTTTACGCTTGGCCAGGCCCGATCTTCGAGGGCAAGGGTGCATTGCAGCTGATTGTCGACGACCGTGCCAGCGACGCTCAGCACGAAGCGCTTTCCACTGTGATGCTCGGCGGCGAAACGGATGAAGAAGCCACCCACTGGTGGGTGTTCCGCGCCATGTGCGACACTGTGCACGAAACGTTGATCAAGCGGATCGACTATCAGGCCGACATCGAAAACCGCACCGCCAAAGTGGACATCGAGAACCTGTTGCACGCGACCGGCCGCCCGATCCAGGCCCCGCATGGCGGCGGCGAGCACCGGGTCCGCATCGACATCCCCGGCGGCATTGAGTTCACCCTGGCCGAGATTGGCAGCGGCTCCACCAAATCCACCGCGGCGATCAAGTTGGAATTGGATGACAGCTATGGCCAATGGGCCATTATCCGCCACGGCCCGCACGGAATTGCCGCCTGAGGCCGAGCGGCGTCAAAACCGCACAAACCGCTTGCGCAGGACGCGGTTGCCCTGCCAAGCTTGCTCTGTTCCCCCAGCAAACAGAGGCAAGCCATGAAAAACTACTCCGGCAGCTGCCATTGCGGCGCTGTCCGATTTTCTTTTCGTGCGCCGGAAATCAACAGCGCGATGCAATGCGACTGCTCAATCTGCATCCGCAAGACCGCCTATCTGACCCCGTTCAAGGTGATGCAAGATGACATGGAAATCACCGCGGCTGGCGATGCGCTGAAGACCTACAGGTTCGGCACAATGGCCGCGCAGCACCATTTCTGCAGCACCTGCGGTATCCACACCTTTGTCGAGCCGCGCCTGTCGCCCGGCACTTACCGTGTCAACCTGGGGTGCATCGGCGGATCGGATACTTTGCACCTGCCGGTGGAGATTTTTGATGGCAAGAGCCTCTGAAACTCAGCCCTGTCCGCCGCTGTCCTGCCGCTTTTTCCAGCGTTTCCGATTGAACGGATACAGGAACTGCCGCCAGTAGCCGTTTGGCACCGTATCCCCAGCCACCCCGTATTTTGATGGCCAGGCTTCCTCCGGCAGGTGATGGGTGCCGAACAGCCAGTCATAGAGCGGAAAATGAGAGGCATAGTTGATGTCGATCGCCGCCCGCTCGCTGCCGTGATGCCAGTGGTGATAGCGCGGGGTGACCAGGAACCGCTCCAGGGACCCAAGCTTCCAGCCGATATTGGCGTGGATGAAGCTGGAGTAGAAATAGACGATCAGCAGATAGCCCTGGATCGCTTCCGGTTTGAAGCCCAGCGTAAACATCGGCACCGCCGTCAGCCCGCGCAGCACCGCGATTTCGATGAAATGCATCCGTGCGCCGGCCAGCCAGTCCATTTTCTTGGCGGAATGGTGGATGGCATGGAAATGCCACAGCGCCGGAAACGTGTGAAAAGCCCGGTGCACCCAGTACTGAACGAAATCCGTTGCCGCCATCACGATCAGCACCTGCACCGCAAACGGCAGATTGGTGATATGGGCGCGGATGCCCTCCAGATCCGCGTTCGCATTGACATAGTTTGCAGGCGCCAGTGTCAGGAAGGTCAGCACCTGCACCAGCATTGAGCTGACAAGATAATAGAACATGTCCTCGCGCCATTCGGTGCGGAAAACCGTCTGCTCGCGCCGCGCTGCAAAGAACCGTTCCAGCGGTACAAACAGAAAGCCGACCAGCAGAACGTTGACGATGAAGTAGTCAAGCCCGAAATAAAGGCTCTGCGGAGTGCCACCTGCGTGCTGCGGTTGCGCCGTCGCCATCAAAGAAGCCACAACTGACAAGCCCAAGGCCGCCCAGCCCAGCGCCTTCTGGCGGCTCAGGATCAGGCTCAGCAAGGACAGAGCGTAACCCGCCAGCAGCACAAAGCGCAGAAAGGCTGTAACATAGCCGCTGGAATGTATAAAGCCGAGCTGCGGATACGAGAACGTCTCGGGGTACCAGCGCAGCAGCACCAGCAGCAGCCCGGTGACAGCAGCCAGCAGCGCCATGGTTCCCGACAGCCAGCCGCTGCCCAAGGGCCGCGCCTCGCGCGGGGTTTCCAACTGCGCAATCACATCGCGGATGAATTTCATGGCTGCCTCACTCACCTCAATTCCGGCGCAACCTGCCACATCGCCGCCCGCAGTGCGATTATGGAAATCAATACGGGAAACCGCCGCCCTTCCGGGCAGCGGTTCCATAAAATTCATGCGTGCGGCAGCATCCTGATGCCGCCGCCTTTGCATCAGTAGCTCAGCCTGACCGCAGTGCCGCTGGCAGCCCGGCAACCCCAGCTGAGCGGGCAGATGCCAACGTCGCCGATCTCTGCATTGATCACCGCGTCTGCTCCCAGCTTTGCCGCCTCAATACGCAGCTTCTGCTCCGCATCGGCAACAGTCGGCGCCGGATGGAAGGCGGTTGGCTTGCCCACCGACGTCTTCACCGGACCAAGCACCTGGAAGTTGCCGCCATTGATGCTTGCTCCGCGCTCAAGGAGGATCTGGTCAACCGGGGTGGCGGCGGCCTGCGCTGCCGCCTGCGACTGCTTTTCCAACTGCGACGGGTAGCTGAATTCGTCACCGCAGGCAGCCAGGGCCAGCAAGGGCAACAAAAGGAAAGTCTTTTTCATCATGTAACTCCGTGGATTTCATGCTCGACAGTCCGAATCCGGAGCCGAGCCAAAAATAAACGGCAAGCAGTTGAAACGCGCCAGTTCAGGCTCCGGAAAAGGCCATTCCGGCCCATATCCCGCAAGAGTTGTGAAAAGGCAACCGGCCGTTTCTGCCTACACCAGCCGCCGCATCATCGACTGCAGCGCGTAGCGGCTGGCATAGCCAAGATCGCGGGCGACCCG
>NZ_LUKH01000164.1:0-4491 GCF_001593695.1 Leisingera sp. F5
TTGTTTGACGACCTGGAAGATCTGAGCCAGCCGGTGCTGACCCAGAGCCGCGTGGTGCCGCTGGACTGGACTGATTACAACGGCCATATGACCGAGAGCCGGTACCTGGATGCCTTTGCCCAGTCCACCGACCGGCTGATGATAATCATCGGCTGCGATGCGGAGTATATTGCCAATGGCGGCAGCTACTTCACCGCCGAGACCCATATCCGCCATATTGACGAGGTGCATGCGGGCGATCCGATCCAGGTGCGGTCCCGGGTGATCATGGGCGCGGGCAAGAAGATGCATCTGTGGCACGAGATGTTCTCCGGCGAGCGGCTGCTGGCGACAGGGGAGCACATGCTGCTGCATGTGGATCTTGCGACCCGGCGCTCCGCCCCGCCTGCGCCGCATATCGAGGCCAATCTGGTGAAGTTGGCCGAAGCCCATGCGGCACTGCCGGTGCCGGACGGGTTGGGCCGTGCGATCGGAGCGCCGAGATGAGCCGGGTTTTGGTTACCGCCGGCGGTTCCGGCATCGGGCGGGCGATGGCAGAGGGTTTTGCCGCCGCCGGGCATCAGGTCTGGGTCACAGATGTGAGTGCCATGACGCTGGCGGATGTACCGGCAGGCTGGCGCAGCACAGCGGTGGATGCCACCGACGAGGCCGGGGTCAAGGCATTGTTTGCGGAGATCGCCGAGGTCTGGGGCGGGCTGGATGTGCTTTGCGCCAATGCAGGTGTCGCCGGGCCGACTGCGCTGATTGAGGATATCGCGCTAGAGGATTGGCGCAAATGCGTCAGCGTCAACCTGGAGGGCTGCTTTCTGGCGGCAAAGTATGCCGCACCTTTGATGAAGGCGGCGAAGGCCGGGTCGATCATCGTGACGTCCTCGACCGCGGGGCAGTACGGCTATCCCAACCGGGCGCCGTATGCTTCGGCGAAATGGGCGGTGATCGGGCTAATGAAGACATTGGCGATGGAGCTTGGCCCCTTTGGCATCCGCGCCAATGCGGTCTGCCCCGGCGCGGTGGAAGGGCCGCGGATGGAGGGCGTGCTGGAACGCGAGGCGGCGGCCAAGGGAATGACCCGGGACGAGGTCTATGCGGGCTATGCCTCCGGAACCTCGATGGGGCGGTTTGTGGAGGCCGGCGATATTGCCAATATGGCGGTGTTCCTCGGCTCGGACGCGGCGCGGCTGGTGTCGGGGCAGGTTATTGCCGTGGACGGTCATACGGTGAACCCGGACCCGAAGGTGTGAAGCCGGTTGCAATAGAACGGAGACCGCACTTGGCGGGGCGTTTTCCTTTTCGCCTTTCCTGTGCCTTAGGCGGGTAACGTTTCCCGGCGCGGGAAAGGTCCCGGAAAACATGTGTTTCTGTGAGCGACACCTGAACCGCGGCACCTATTGCCTCTGAGGGTTGGGGGAGCGGCCCAGTTCTTCCATCATTTTCTCTCTGAAGACCTCCGCGGGCGTCTTCCACCCAAGGCATTTGCGGGGCGTGTTGTTAAGACGGTCGCAAATTACTTTCATGTCGTGATCTGAGAGCTGCCGGATATCGTGCTTCCGCGGGAGCCATCGCCGGGCCCGCCGGTTGGTGTTCTCAACCGTGCCCTTTTGCCAAGGAGAGGAGGGGGCGCAAAACCATGTCTGCGTACCGGTCTGTGCTTGCAGATGCGGCCAGGACACGAATTCGGTGCCGCGGTCGAAAGTGATGGATTTGCGGGCAGCCAGAGGCAAGTCGCTGCTTGCTTTCATGATCTTGCCCCTCTCGGCAGATGGCTTCGCAATCGCCTGACGGGCAAGGCATAACCGGTTTGGTACGCTTGTCCGGGTTCTTTAAGAGAACCGTGAAGCGGCTGACACGCTCAACCATTGAGGTCGCGCTGGACTGTCCAAGGCTTTGTTTGACCAGCATAAGATCTGCTTCCCAGTGGCCGGATTGACGCCTGTGCGCTACGGCGCCGGGCCGGAACAGGATACTGGCATCACGATGGAATTTTGCTTTCTGGCGCTTGCGGGCCCGCCTCGGCCTGCGGGCCGTACGGTGGGCAGGCAGATACCACCAAAGCTCCTGCGCCATACCTTCCTTGGAATGGATGTAGCGGTAGATGGTTTCCTGGCAGACCCGCAGCCTGGCGCCTTCATGGATCATCCGGTTGCCGATCTGTTCTGGCATCCGGCCATTCTTCAGCCGCTCGACGACACGGCGGCACAACTCCGGATGACGGATCAGCTTGCGTTGCCTCGCGCGCCGGTCGGCCGCCATCAGCTGGGCTGTGGCGCCATAACAGCCATCACATTTCGGCAGGCAAGGATCCGAGAAATGGTTCCGCTTCAACTCCCCGAATACCGTCGATCTGCAGCGCCCGAGGACACGCGCCATCTCGTTCACAGGGACCTTCGCATGCCTCCAGCGTTCAATCTTGCGTCGTTCCGCGATACTCAGCTGGCTGTAAACAGCTCCCATTTCGTTTCCTCTCGTCAGGCAAGATACTGTTTTCTAACAAGGGTCGCAGTTGGGGGTAGCGCGCGCCCATTCAAGATCCCGATTGAAGCGCAGTTGCCGAACTGAAACAGGTTCGCCAGCGGCTCCAACTCAGGAAAATGTCCCATAGGAAGAGCGCGAAGTGAACTGCCGCTCGGTTTGTGACAGCGGCCGGCAATCCGAAGGATAAGATCCTTGGCCGGACGGCTTGGCAGCCAGGCAAAGCGCAGCTATATGCAGAACGTGGACAGCAGATTCTTGATATGTCTGGCACGGCGCGTGACCATCATTTTCGTCGCACTGGCATTTTCCTTTGCGACGAATTTTATGTCCTCGATGGCTTTGGACATGTCACATCAGGGAAGCCTCGCAGGGGAAGCCGATCACTCATCTTTTTCCGAGACCGATCACTCCCTTCGACCGGTGACACCATCGCAAAGTGATGATCGTTACGGGTGCGCATACGATCCGGTTTCTGCCCGTTGCATCGGCGGCTCATGCTTTAGCTCCGACTTGCCGTCCGCGGCTATCCCGCCTGCCGCCATGATAGCTTCCTCGCTCCACCTAAAAGCCGGAGCGAGCAATTTCGGTGTTCACCTGGAAACACCCCCCCCGGTCCGGCCTCCCAAGCACGTTTGACGAATTTCGCTTCCGGCGGCAGTCCTCAAACGCGCCGGCAATTTGTCAACAACATAGGCTGCTTCGGAAAGATCAGCCTGGAGGTTATCATGCGCGGACGTTACACAGCGCTCAGCATCCTTGCCCTTGCCGCAGGAACGGTGGGCGGGGTTCTTCTGGAACGGACATACCTAAACTTTACTGAAAGCCCGGCCTCGGACGGCCCTGAGATCCTGTACTGGGTTGCTCCGATGGATCCAAACTACCGGCGCGACGACCCCGGGAAATCACCGATGGGCATGGACCTGATCCCTGTCTATGCCGGTCAGGAGCCCGCAGGTGATCCCGCTGAAGTGTCGCTCTCACCGGCCGAAGTCAATGCAATCGGTGTACGCACCGCGGTTTCACGGATGTCGGACATATCGGCGAGGATAGAGACCGTCGGCTTCGTGCGATACGACGAGCATCGGACAAGCCATGTCCACACCCGCGCCGACGGGTGGATCGAGAAATTAAAAACCCGAGCCATCGGCGACCGTGTGCTCAAAGGCGACGTCCTGTTCGAGATGTTCTCGCCAGTGATCAGCGCGGCGACCGGCGACTTGGTCCGCGCCGTCAAGGCGGGAGACGCCAGAATTCTCGACGCCGCCCGGAACAAGCTTCTTAGCCACGGTATGTCGGAGTCTCAGATTGCGGAGATCGAAGCTAGCGGTGAACTTGCACGGAGCATCAGGATCGAAGCTCCGCAAGACGGCGTCGTGATCGCGCTTTCGGCTGCCGATGGCATGTATCTTCAGCCTGGGACGCTCGCAGTTTCACTTAGCGACTTGAAAACCGTCTGGCTGATCGTTGACGTATTCGAGCGGGACATCGCGCGGCTCAGCGAAGACATGCGCGCGGTCGCCCGCTTCGAGCATCTGGCCGGGCGCACGTTCGAGGGCGAAATCGATTATATCTATCCCGAACTCGACCCCAAGACCCGCACACTGCCGGTGCGGCTAAGATTCGACAACTCGGAGGGGCTTTTGAGGCCCAACATGTTCGGAACCGTAAGTCTTGTCCCGGCCCGGACGCGAACGGCATTGACAGTGCCGTCTGAAGCAGTCATCCGGACCGGTTCAGCTGAGCGCGTGATTCTGAAGACCGGCGAAGGAACCTTTAAGCCGCGGCTGGTTACATCCGGTCTGCGTGACAATTTCGGCGAGGGCGGCCGGACCGAAATCGTTCAAGGGCTCGCGCCGGGCGAGGAAGTGGTCGCGTCAGCGCAGTTCCTGATCGACAGCGAAAGCGCGCTGAGCGCAGGTCTTATGCGCATGGCGCCAACTGACGAGACGCCAGCGCGCGGTACCGGCAGGCTTGTCACGCTGGACAGCGAGACCCGGCTGGCGACGATCAAGCACGGCC
>NZ_LUKH01000165.1:0-4481 GCF_001593695.1 Leisingera sp. F5
TCGCGACTGAGAATTCTGCATAAGTGCCTTCTTCGAAGATGATGCCGATCGGCTGGCCGGTGCGGTCAAGACCGCTTGCCATGGCAGAACCCGATGCCAGCGCCAATGCCGCCGACGTTGCAAGATAGCGTTTCATTTTTCCTCCCTGAATTGCGGCCTGTAAGGGCCGCTTTACGCAAACGTAATCGGGCCGAATTCCGCAAATCAACATTAACCGCACGGCAACTTGCCGGATTCGATCAATTCCCAAGGGTTTCAGGGGACCGCTTCGCAACTATATTAAGGTAATTTGCAATGCAGATGATAGCGGCACCGCTCAGCACCCAGGCATCCAGCGCTTCGCCATAGATCACCATGCCCAGAATGGCGATGGCGGGCAGGCGGGCGAAATCCACCGGCACCACCACGCTGGCTGGCGCCAGTGACAGCGCGGTGGTTAGGCAAAAATGCGCGGTCAGCCCGGCAATGCCGATCAGCACCAGCCAGGGCAGGGTGGTGGCGCCCGGCAAGGCCATGTCGCCGTCCCAGCCTGCCGCCAGCAGGCCCATCACCAGCTGCATGGCGGTGAGCCAGAACAGAATTGAGGCAGTTGTTTCGTGCCGGGTCAGCCGCTTGGTCAGGATCGCGGTGAGGGCAAAGAAGATCGCGCAGCTGGCTGCGGCCCCGATCCCCAGGCTCAGGGTGTCCGGGCTGGGGCGGGCCACGATCAGGATGCCGGCAAAGCCGATCGCCGCCGCCAGCATCCGGCGCCGGGTCAGCACTTCCCCCAGCAGCAGCGGCGACAGGATAATCACCCACAGCGGCGAGGTGAACTCCAAGGCAAAGACCTGGGCCAGCGGGATCAGTGTCACCGCCAGGAACCACAGGTTCTGGCCGGTGAAATGGAAAAGATTGCGCACAGCGTGAACGCCCAGCCGCGCCCGGCTGACCTGATGCCATTTGCCCGTCGCCGTCAGCAGCGCCACCACGATGATCACCCCGACCAGGCTGCGGTAGGTCATGATCTCGAAGGTATCCAGCGTCAAACCGGCTTCGCGCCCTGCAATCGCCATGGCGGAAAACGAGACAATGGCGCCGATCATCCATAGCGCGGCCAGTCCCGCGCGTGCTTCACCTTGTGCCATGATTGCCCCGTTGCCTAATCCGCGTGAGGAGAAGGGGAAAACCCGCTGAGGTCAAGTGCAGCCCGCGCCGGATACGGCTGATCCGGCGCGGGCTGGGAAAGCGTCCGGACGTGCCGGAGCCGGCCGGGCGTTTGGTGTCAGGCTGCCTTGCGGCGCAAGGCCGGCGCCTCCAGGGAACGCCCTGAATTGATGTATGATGACGCCAATGCCACCGGGTCAAAATCCACCCGTTTCAAAAGCGTGCGGATTTCATCAGTCAAGGCCTCAGTCACTTCTGATTGTGTCCTGGTGGCATTCTTTTTCTCCGGCAGCACCGGCTGGCCGGAGTGACCCAATGCCGCCAGCAGGCGGGCGGCGCCTTCCGGTTTGGTGGCCTCTTCCAGTGTGGTTTCAACAAAGTTGATCTGCTGCCCGAACTTCAGCAGGTAGTAGGCGTAGCGCGCCTCCATCTCCAGCGCATACCAGAGCGCCCAGCCGATCTGGCCCAACTGCCGGAAAGCGGAAGGCGTCACAATGGCATTGGCGTAGCTCATGTCCAGATACCACTGCCAGGGGATTGTAATGTTCTGGAAGTCATTGCGGCCTACATAGCTGGCGCATTGCTTGGCCAGGTCGCGGCGCAAGATGATCACCGTTGTCCGGTTGCAAATGCTACTGTCTGCCAGCGCCTCAATCAGTCCGCATTTGCCCAGAGTGTGGTTGGATTCTGCATAGGGCGCTTGCAGGGACGCAAGTTTTTTTTGCCAGAAGTCCCACATCATTCCGTCCATGCCGAGGGTGTTGAAACTGCGCATATGGCGGATTTCGGGCATTGCCTTGCCGAAATCTTCTACCCCCAAAGG
Organism: Leisingera sp. F5; assembly: GCF_001593695.1. Taxonomy (NCBI): domain Bacteria; kingdom Pseudomonadati; phylum Pseudomonadota; class Alphaproteobacteria; order Rhodobacterales; family Roseobacteraceae; genus Leisingera; species Leisingera sp. F5. The sequence goes on from NZ_LUKH01000165.1 coordinate 1,967, forward strand.
CTCATGAACTGAATTGATCTGCAGATTGTCCTTAAGGAATTGAGCCAGCCAGGCCGTGCCGGTACGTCCGGCGGACAAGGTGAAGATGAAGTCGCGCTTGCCGGTCTGTTTGGTCTCTGGCAACGAGGCAGCAGCGGCAGGAACGGCAGCTGGGCGCTGATAGCCGAACTTCCGGATCTCAGCGGAACATTGTTCCTCAATAACATCCGCGGCCATTGGAAATTTGCGGAACATGGCTGCCGGTTCGGTACCGGACTGCGGGCGCTTTGCGCCCTTGGCCCGCAGGTTGGAAAACCGATCCCAAAGCCCGTCAATGCCAAGCGCTGCGATGTCTTCTTCCAAGTGCTCATAGCGCAGATAAACGTCCAGCGCGCCGGGGCCGTCCAGCGGTGCAATGCGCGGATTATCAGCCAAAGTGCTTCGGCAAAGACTTACGAACTGGCCGAAGTCAGCTCCGGTCCCTTCACCGCCTTCCCAAAAATACCTGGAAATCGCGACGTCAAACGGGTCGCGCCAGATCGTGACTTTGGTGTAGCTGTCCCAGATATCCTGCGGAATCCGTGCTTTGACCTGGGGCGCGGGCATGTGATTATGGAAGGACTCCAGACTCTGTGACCCGTCCGGCCATTTCTGGCTCTCAAAATTCTGTGCGCCGCAATAGCCCAGGCTGGCACGGGCATCTTCGTCTTCCACGGAAATCGGTGTGATAACACTGTCCTCGTCGCAGAAGCTGGACAGGGCGATCTCAAACGACGTGCCGCCGACCTTCTTGGTCTTAATGAAGATGAGTTTCAACGGGTGGCAAATGATCATTGGATTCTCCAAACCGGCAGTGTTTGGGGGAATATTTCAAAAATGCCTGACAGATTGGTTAACCAGATCAGTCAATTTAGCGGCAAAGGCGTTTGCCGCGGCCAAATAAAAACCCCGGCCGCAGGGGCCGGGGCTGAAGGTCTTTCAGATCATTCCCACTCGATGGTGCCGGGCGGCTTCGAGGTGATGTCATAGGTGCAGCGGTTGATGCCCTTGACCTCATTGATGATTCTTGTGGCGGTTTCGCCCAGGAATTCATGGCTGAAGGGGTAGTAATCGGCTGTCATGCCATCGACCGAGGTCACCGCGCGCAGGGCGCAGGCAAAATCATAGGTGCGACCGTCGCCCATCACGCCCACGGTGCGGACCGGCAGGATTGCCACAAAAGCCTGCCAGATATCGTCATATAGACCGTGCTTGCGGATCTGGTCGATATAGATCGCATCGGCCTCGCGCAGGATCTCCAGCTTTTCGCGGGTGATCTCGCCCGGGCAGCGGATTGCCAGCCCCGGTCCGGGGAAGGGGTGACGGCCAATAAAGCTTGCAGGCAGGCCCAGTTCGCGGCCCAATGCGCGGACTTCGTCCTTGAACAGCTCGCGCAGGGGTTCCACCAGTTTCAGCCCCATCTTCTCCGGCAGGCCGCCCACGTTGTGGTGCGACTTGATGGTGACTGACGGGCCGCCCGAGAAGGACACCGATTCAATCACATCCGGGTACAGGGTGCCCTGCGCCAGGAACTCGGCGCCCTCAATCGTGTTGGCGTGTTTCTGGAACACGTCGATGAACAGCTTGCCGATGATCTTGCGTTTGGTTTCCGGGTCGCTTTGGCCGTCCAGCTCACCCAGGAACAACTCCTGCTCATCCGCGTGGATCAGCTGAATGTTATAGTTGTCGCGGAACATGGCGACGACTTCTTCCGCCTCGTTTTTGCGCAACAGCCCGTGATCGACAAACACACAGGTCAGCTGGTCGCCGATCGCTTCGTGGATCAGGATCGCCGCAACTGAGGAATCTACACCGCCGGACAATCCGCAGATCACCTGCTTGTCGCCAACCTGTTCGCGGATCTTTTCGATCATCTGTTCGCGGTAGGCGCCCATGGTCCAGTCGCCGCTGAAACCCGCCAGGCGCACAAAATTTTCATAGAGCTTGGCGCCGTTCGGTGTGTGATGCACTTCCGGGTGGAACTGCACCGCATAGAAATTGCGGCTGACATCGGCGGTGATGGCATAAGGCGCGTTGGGAGAGGTGCCGTAGACCTCAAACCCCGGTGCGATCTTGCTGACGTGGTCGCCGTGCGACATCCAGACCTGCTCGCGGTCGCTGTCGTTGGCAAACCAGCCTTCCAGCAGCGGCGGTGTCTCCACGGTGGGGGTCACAAAGGCGCGGCCGAATTCGGCGGTGCCGTGGCCGCTTTCCACCTTGCCGCCCAGCTGGTGCATCATCACCTGCTGGCCATAGCAGATGCCCAGGATCGGCACGCCATAGTCGAAAATCTCCTGCGGCGCACGCGGCGACCCTTCGCGGGTCACGCTGTCCGGCCCGCCCGAGAAGATCACAGCCTTGGGCGCCAGCTCGCGCACAAACTCCATGGTGACATTCTGATAGGGGTGGATTTCGCAATAGACGTTCAGCTCGCGCAGGCGGCGTGCAATCAGCTGCGTGACCTGGCTGCCAAAGTCGATGATGAGAAGGCGGTCAT
>NZ_LUKH01000166.1:0-4475 GCF_001593695.1 Leisingera sp. F5
CCTCATGGGTGCACATCAGATCCGAGGCAAAAAAACCCTTTTCGGTGTTGTAGATTGCGTATGATTTGCCCTCATGCTCCCAAGCGATCAGGTCCTCCTCGTCGATGTCATCGGTGGCGCAGGCGTCAATCCATTGGCTCATGTTGCGGCTCCTGGTTCGTAATATTCTTGAAAAGAGTTACATTGTCCGCTGCGCAATGCGCTCAACCGGGCCGCCTTCGGTGATCATATGCGGCGCCTGCCGGATGGTGGCGGCCTTGGTCGGGCGGCCCAGCGAGCGGCGCAGCACCACCGACATCACCTCAAGATTGGTCTTGAAGAAGCCCGGATCCGGCGCCGGTAGCTGGTCCTGCACCGCCTCCGCCAGTTTCGGCAGCGCGTGGAACGGCACCTGCGGATAGAGATGGTGCTCAACGTGGTTGTTCATCTTCATATAGAGGAATTCGGCCAGCCAGTTGCTGCGGAACGAGCGGGTGCTTTCCAGGATCGAGGGCGAGTTCTCCTGCAGCTCCACATGCTGGATCAGGGTGAACAGCAGCATGACAGGCGCGCCCAGGATACGCGGGACCACCAAGAACCAGACCACCCACCAGATGCCAAAAAACGGCGCCGCAGCGATCAGCGCATAAATCAACAGCATGATGCGCGCGTTGCGGGTCATCTTGGGGAATTCCCTCTCTGGCGTGACCATCTTCATGGTGCTGGTGTAACGACCGGCCGCCAGATGCAGGAACACCTGCATATGAAAGCGCAACAGCGCGGTGCCGGTGATCTCAGCCAGCCAGCCGCCAAAACCCATCGGCGTGTCGAACGGCATCTGGCTGTCCTTGCCGACCCACCAGGTATGGGTGTGGTGTTTGGTGTGGGTGTAGCGCCGGTGCAGCGGCTCCTCCATATAGAGAAGCGAGGTGACCCACAGCACCGCCTCGTTCAGCCAGCGGCTGCGGAAGGCGGTGCCATGCGCGGTTTCATGGCTGAAGGAGTAAGCGGGCACTGTCAGGAAGATGCCATGCAGCAGCATTGCGGGCCACATCCAAAGCGTGCCGAGCGTGGCCCAAACCAGCGTGCCGGTGGCTGCCAGGAAAGTCAGCCATTGCGCAATGTAGATCAAACCGGGCCTGTCGCTGCGGGCGGCGATTGATTTCAGCGTCTTCTTGTCGAGCTTCACACCCGAGGACGCGGCATTTGTTGGAACGTAACCAGGCATCTGGAGCCTTCTGGATGGCTGAAGTTTTTTCTGTTGGATGCAGCAAACCGCCAAGCAGTTCGCTGAACTACCCGTGGTTTTAGTGCCTGCTTTGAAAGCCTGCGTTAGCTGGCGTAGTTGGAGCCTTCGTCGTCGAGGATCGCCTTCAGCTCGGCCAGGTGGCGTTCGGACTGATCCGGGTAATCCTCCAATTCCTGCGCGGTCTTCTCGGCGACCGCGTCGCTCAGCACCCGCAGTTTCTGGCCGGTTTGCAGTGCCCGGATATAGGTCTCGGCTGCGCGTTCGAAGTAGTAGAGGCGGTTGAACGTGTCCGCGACGCTGTCGCCGATCACCAGCACCCCGTGATTGCCCATGATCATGACCTTGACCTTAGGGTCAGTCAGCATCGAGGCACAGCGGGCGCCTTCATCGTCGAACGCCAGCCCGCCGAACTCCCCGTCCACCACATAGCGGTTGTAGAAGGTGGCGGTGTTCTGGTCGATCGGCGGCAGCGAACTGTCAGCGAGGCAGGCCAGCACGGTGGCGTGGATCGAATGCACATGCATCACGCAGCGCGCGTGCGGGCACAGCCGGTGGATTGAGCCGTGCAGGCCCCAGGCGGTCGGGTCCGGCGCGTCGGGGCGGTCCATGGTCTTGGGGTCATTGGCGTCCAGGAACAACAGGTCCGAGGCCTTGACGCGGCTGAAATGCACCTGGTTCGGGTTCATCAGGAACTGGCTGCCATCCTCGTTCACCGCCAGGCTGAAGTGGTTTGCCACGGCCTCATGCATGTTCAGCCGTTCGGTCCAGCGGAAGGCCGCGGCCAAGTCGACGCGCTCCTGCCAATGGGTGAGGTTCGGGCTTAAATCCGCTTGCTTGTTCATTCTGGCGCCTCCCAAAAGTTGCTGCGCTATTGGTGCCAGCCGTAATCGCTGCTGACAAACGATTGATTCACGCGTAATGCATTAACTGAACTAATGCATAGGTCATGCGTCCATGTCTTCCCCCGGCTCGCTCTCTTCCTCCCTGCCCCCGCTCACCTGGCTGCGCGCCTTTGAAGCCAGTGCGCGCCATCTGTCGTTCACCCGCGCCGCTGCGGAGCTGAATCTGACGCAATCAGCAATCAGCCAGCATGTGCGCAGCCTCGAGAACTTCCTGGGGCGCGAGCTGTTCATCCGCAAAACCCGCGCGCTGGAGCTGTCGGAGGCCGGCGCCAATTACATGCCCATCGTGCGCGAAGCATTTGACCTGATTGCGGCCGGCACCCAGGCCTTTACTGGCGGCGACCAGGGGCGGCATCTGGTCTTGCAGTGCAATATGGCGTTCTCGGTGTTCTGGCTGTCGCCGCGCCTGCCCCGGCTCTACGAGCGGTTCCCCTGGCTGGTCTTGAACATCGTGACGCCGATCTGGGACCCGGAGCGCCACGCCAGTTCCGCTGGGACCGAGATCCGCTTTGGCCGTCCCAATGACATGTCGGCGGCGGCGATCCGGCTGACCCGCGACCGGTTCTATCCAGTCTGCGCGCCGGGCTATCAAGGCGGTGCGGTGGATTTCAGCACGGCCCACTTGCTGGATTGTGCAGGCGTGACAGGCTCTTGGGGCGCATGGTTCAAGTCGCAGGAGAAACCGTTTGAGCGCAACCATGAGATCCAGCTGGCCTCCACTTATGTGATTGCCATGACAGCGGCAGTGAATGGCGCTGGCATCTCGATGTCGCATGACACGCTGGCGGGCGGGCTGTTAGAGAACGGACAGCTGGTCAAACCCAGCGACCATTCCGCAGAACTGCTGGAGAATTACTTCCTGCTGCCACCGCCCAGCCATGCCAGCACCCCGGCCTCGCGTGCCTTTCTGGAATGGCTGGAAGGTGAGATGCCTCCTGTATAGCACCAACATGAGGCCCGCGCCTGACCCAAAAGACATTTTCAAAAATCTCCAACATCACCTGCAAAAACTGCGCTATCCGCCCGCCTCTTGCGCGATACCACCCGCAGCGCTATATGCGCGGCACCGGTCGCAGCCTACCCGGTCACCAAAACAAGGGTTCAAATATGAAGACTATCGTTATCTGCTCGGGCGGGCTCGATTCTGTTTCGCTGGCCCATATGGTTGCTGAAGAACAGCAACTGACCCGCCTTGTCTCCTTTGACTATGGCCAGCGCCATCGCAAGGAGCTCGACTACGCCGCCGCCGCTGCTGAACGGCTCGGCGTGCCGCATGGCATCATTGATATGCGCGCCATCGGTGCCGCACTCTCGGGCTCCGCCCTAACCGATGACATCGACGTGCCGGACGGCCACTACGAAGAAGAAAGCATGAAGGTCACCGTGGTGCCGAACCGCAATGCCATCATGCTAACCATTGCCTATGGCATTGCCGCCGCCAATGGCGACGACGCCGTGGCCACAGCTGTGCACGGCGGGGATCATTTTATCTACCCGGACTGCCGCCCGGCCTTTACCGAGGCGTTTGATACCATGCAGCGCGCAGCGCTGGACGGCTACGCTGACGTGCGTCTCTACACGCCGTTTGTGCACCGCACCAAAGGCGACATTGTCACTGCCGGCGCCAAGCACAACACGCCCTTTGCCGACACTTGGTCCTGCTACAAAGGCGGTGAAAAGCATTGCGGGCGCTGCGGCACCTGTGTGGAGCGGCGCGAGGCCTTCCATCTGGCCGGGGTCGAAGATCCAACGGATTATGCCGACCCGGATTTCTGGCAGCAGGCGATTGCCGGGAAAGAGAGCGCCTGATGTTCCGGATCACCAAGGAGTTCCATTTCTCCGCCTCCCACCAGCTGACGCACCTGCCGTCCGACCACCAATGCGCCCGCCTGCACGGGCACAATTATGTCGTGGTGGTGGAATTGGCGGCCAAGGAGCTGAATGCAGACGGTTTCGTGCGCGACTATCACGAGCTGAAGCCGCTGAAGGCGTATATCGACGGCAGTTTTGACCACCGGCATCTGAATGACGTGCTGGAGGGGCATTCGACCGCTGAAAACATGGCCAAGCATTTCTACGACTGGTGCTACGCGCGCTGGCCGGAAGTCGCCGCCGTGAAGGTCTCGGAGACCCCGAAAACCTGGGCGGAGTACCGGCCATGAGCTTACGCATCGCGGAAATTTTCGGCCCTACGATCCAGGGTGAAGGCGCACTGATCGGGGAACCCACGGTGTTTGTCCGCGCCGGCGGCTGCGATTACCGCTGCTCGTGGTGCGACAGCATGCATGCGGTCGACAGCGCCTACCGCCATGACTGGGCAGTGATGGCCCCCGAAGAGGTCATGG
>NZ_LUKH01000167.1:0-4438 GCF_001593695.1 Leisingera sp. F5
CGTTGGGGTTGTCGAAGGCCATGAACTGTAAAGCGCCTGCGGATGTCGCGATGCCAAGGCTGACGGCAATGGCAAAATCGATCAGGCTGATATAGCTGGCGCGGCGCACCAGATCCTCGGCATTTGCATCGCCGCGGTTCAGGGCGCGCATGGCCTGGATCGCGGCAATGCCGGCCAGAATGTCACCAATGCCCGCAGGCAGAGCAAACTGCCAGGGCAGGGCGCCCATCAGCCAGCCCAGAAGAAACACGCCGCCCATCAGCCGGAGGCTTTGAATGCTGATCAATTCGGCGTGCCCCAAACTGCCGAGAATCGCCCGGCCGGTGACTGTCAGCCGGCCCAGCCCCCACAGGAAGGCTGCTCCGCCGATCAGGGGCATGAGGGCATATGGCGGATCGGTTACCGCCAAGGGCGGCATCAGGATCCCGGCTTTGGCTAGCAGGGCGACCAGCGGGTGCCAGAGCCCCAGGGCGACAGTCGCCACAGCCACAGCAGTAGCCGATTGCCGGAGCGGGAGGCCGGATTTGTAAGCTCCGATGCTGAGGATTCCTACGGCGAAGGCCGGAAGGATGACGGCGAAGGCCTGCACGTAAGCAGTTGCGAAAGTTTCGAACATGTCCTTGCTCCTGATAGTCCGGGTTTTGTTGGTTTCAATTTTGAAGTAACTATAAAATAAGTAGTGACTTCACATTTGAAAGCTTGCCCCTTACATTTTCTTGCATGAGCCAGAAAACACGCCAGAATTGCCCGGTGCTGAGGGCCTCGAATGTGATGGGGGATCAGTGGACTCTGCTGATCCTGCGCGAGTTCTTTCTGGAGGGGGGGCGCAGGTTCCAGGACTTGCAGGACATTCTGAAAGTGTCACCTAACACGTTGTCCGGGAGGTTGCGCAAGCTGGAAGACAGCGGTGTGCTGGAACGGCGGGCTTATTCGCAAAACCCACCGAGGTGGGAATACCACCTGACTGAGCGCGGTGAGGCGCTTGCGCCGGTCATGAGTGCGATCCGGGCCTGGGGGGAAGCGCATACTCCGGATCTGCCAGACGGATCCTAACGGTGGCGGCAACCGGCTGCCAGTTGCGCATTGTCCTCTTGGCGCGGCGCGGACAGGCGGCTAGAACTGGCAGTCCGAGCAGACCAACAGGAGGCCGCCTTGGACACTTCCGCCCGTATCGCCCAGACAATCGCCGCAGAAATCGGTGCCGCACCCAAACAGGTGACCGCCGCTGTCGGACTTTTGGATGAGGGCGCAACCGTTCCCTTTGTCGCGCGCTACCGCAAGGAAGTGACGGACGGGCTGGATGATACCCAGCTGCGCACCCTGGCGGAGCGGCTGGAGTACCTGCGCGAGCTGGAGAAGCGCCGGGCTGCGATCCTTGACTCGATCCAGGGACAGGACAAGCTGACCGATGATCTGATGGCCTCAATCGCCAAGGCGGAGACCAAAGCGCAGCTGGAGGACATCTATCTGCCGTACAAGCCCAAGCGGCGCACCAAGGCGATGATTGCCCGCGAAAACGGGCTGGAGCAGCTGGCAGATGCCATTCTGTCCGACCGCAGCGCTGATCCTGAGAAACTGGCCAGTGAGTATGTGACCGAGGCGGTCGCAACGGTGAAGGACGCGCTGAACGGGGCGCGGGACATTCTGACCGAGCGGTTGTGCGAGAATGCGCATTTGCTGGGGCGGTTGCGGGAGTTCCTGCAGAAAGAGGCGTTGCTGACCGCCAAGGTGATTGTGGGCAAGGAACAGGAAGGTGCCAAGTTTTCGGACTATTTTGCGCATACTGAACGCTGGGCGGATGTGCCCTCGCACCGGGCACTGGCGATGCTGCGCGGCGCAAACGAAGGTGTGCTGACGCTGGACGCGGGGCCGGAGCCGGAGGCGGGCGTGGTGCGCGCCGAGGCGATGGTGGCGGCGGTGCTGGAGGCGGGCGGCACCAGCCCGGGCGACAAATGGCTGCGCAAGGTGGCGGGCTGGACCTGGCGGGTGAAGCTGTCGCTGTCGATGATGCTGGAGCTGTTGGGCGACCTGCGCGGACGGGCGCAGGAAGATGCCATCCAGGTTTTTGCGCGCAATCTCAAGGACCTGCTGTTTGCAGCGCCAGCCGGTGCGCGGCCGACACTCGGGCTGGATCCGGGCATCCGCACCGGCGTCAAGGCGGCGGTGGTGGATGCAACCGGGAAACTGGTGGCCACCGAAACGCTGTACCCGTTCCAGCCGAAGAACGATCTGCGCGGCGCGCAGGTGTCCATCGTCAAGCTGATTGCCGAACACGGCGTCGAGCTGATCGCCATCGGCAACGGCACCGCCAGCCGCGAGACTGAGCGGATGGTGGCAGAGGTGCTGAACCATCTGCCCGCCAAGGTGAAGGCGCCGACCAAGGTGGTGGTCAGTGAGGCGGGGGCCTCGGTTTATTCGGCATCTGAGCTGGCCGCGCGGGAGTTTCCGGATCTGGATGTGTCCTTGCGCGGGGCGGTGTCGATTGCCCGGCGCCTGCAGGATCCGCTGGCGGAGCTGGTGAAGATCGAACCCAAAAGCATCGGAGTGGGCCAATACCAGCACGATGTGGACCAGCACAAACTGTCGAAATCGCTGGATGCGGTGATCGAGGATGCGGTGAACGGCGTGGGGGTGGACCTCAACATGGCGTCTGCGCCGCTGCTGGCGCATGTCTCGGGTCTTGGCCCCGGTCTGGCGGAGGCAATTGTGGCGCACCGCGATCTGAATGGCGCGTTCATGTCCCGCAAGGAACTGCTGAAGGTCGCGCGGCTGGGCCCCAAGGCATTTGAGCAATGCGCCGGTTTTCTGCGCATCCGTGATGGCAAGGAACCGCTGGATGCGTCCTCGGTCCACCCCGAGGCCTATGACGTGGCGCGCAAGATCGTGGCGGCCTGCGGGCGCGATATCCGCCAGATCATGGGTGATGAGAACGCCCTCAAAGGGCTGCGGGCTGAAGATTTTGTCAGTGACAGTTTCGGTTTGCCCACCGTGCGGGACATTTTGCAAGAGCTGGAAAAGCCGGGCCGCGACCCGCGTCCTACTTTTGTGACGGCATCGTTCAAGGACGGGGTGGAGCAAATCACCGACCTGAAACCGGGCATGGTGCTGGAAGGCACCGTCACGAACGTGGCGGCCTTTGGCGCTTTTGTGGATATCGGCGTGCATCAGGACGGGCTGGTGCATGTCAGTCAGCTGGCCGACCGGTTTGTGAAGGACCCGCATGAGGTGGTGAAGACTGGCAAGGTGGTCAAGGTGACGGTCACCGAGGTTGATGTCCCGCGCAAGCGGATTGGTCTTACGATGAAGAAGGACGGCGGCGCCTCGGCCAAAGAAGACCGCAACGCGCGCGGCCCGGCCAAGGGCCCAGGGCCGCGCCGCGACAGCAAGCCGGGCGGCCCTCAGGGCGGTAAGGGTAAGATGTCTGCGGGACCGAAGGGCGGCGGGCAAGGCAGCCGCCAAAGCGCAGGCCAAAGCACAGGCGCGTTGGGTGCGGCACTGATGGATGCCTTTAAGAAGAAGTAGGGCAGCGGGGCCTTGGCCCCGTTTTTCTCTTTCGAAAAGGCCGGTTATGCTAAGCTGAATTGCAGGCCCCGGTCGGTGAAGGCGATTTTTTGCCCGCCTTCGATTTCTTCGCGGAATTGACCGGCGATGGCGGCAAGCGCGCCGGCATGGCCACGGGCTGCAAAGCGGCTGACAGAGCGGATGCGGGCGCTGTTGTCAAAGCCTTCGGCGGCATGCGCCCAGACCAGCGGATGCAGTTCTGTCAGGTGATCGCGGATCAGCCAGTTCGCAGCCTCGGCAATCTTCAGCCGCGGCAGGTCGGCTTGCAGAGTCTGCCCCAGGCTCTTGCGCAGCGAGACCGTGCAATAGGCGGCCAGCAGGTTGATCATCTCCTGCGAAGGGTTGGCTTTGACGATGTCCTTCAGCCCGTCGAGAAAGAACCGGGAGTCAACGCGGGCACAGGCCTGATCGTCGATGGCAATGGCGTCGAAGTAAACCCAGGTATAGCCGCCGGCCCCCCAGGTTTCTGCCGTGCGCGACGCGGTTCGGCGGGCCTCCAGTTCAAGGGCTGCGTAGGATCCGGACCAGCGTGGCAGCATATGGGTGCCGAGTGTGCGCATGTGCCGGTGGTTGCCAGGAGCAAGATCAATCAGGACGCCAAACTCGTCCGCTACCCGCTGCGCCCCGGCAGCGCGGCCAGCAAACAGTGCGCAATGTGCGGCTTTCAGGAATGGGCTGTCCCGGCACACGTTTACTAATGGATCCAGCAAGGCTGCAGCGCGGTCGAAATGGGCGGCGCAGCGGCGTTGGTTCGCCTGCGGCGCTGCATCGTGTCCCTCAGCCCCACGCCAAGCCCAACCGATGTCGATATGGGCAAGGGCGACCAGCGCTGTCAGATAGGGGTCATGGCGGTTCTCAGCCCGCAACGCCTCAAAAG
>NZ_LUKH01000168.1:0-4424 GCF_001593695.1 Leisingera sp. F5
GGCTGACATTGCGCTCCTCGGCCGCGCGCGAGAAATTCTTGCACGCGACCAAAGCCTCGAAGTCCTTAAGCCAGATGATGTCCAACTGGGCGTCCCGTCTTAACCGGCGGCCACCGCATCCAGCCTGTCTTCTTCGACAGCATGGCAGGCCACAAGGCTGCCATCGGGCTGGTGAATGGCTTTTGGCTGTTCACTCTTGCATCGAGCGTCCGCAAAGGCGCAGCGGCTTTGGAAAGGGCAGCCTTGCGGCAGATTGATCGGCGTCGGGATCTCGCCCTTGAGGCGGATATGGTTCGGCCGGTCATCCTTGAGCTGCGGCACTGCGGACAGCAAGGCCCGAGTATAAGGGTGTTTCGGGTTGGAGAACAATGTCGCGGTGTCCGCAACCTCGCAAACCGACCCAAGGTAAAGAACCGCAACACGGGTACCAAAATGTTCCACCACACTCAGGTCGTGGGTAATGAACAGATAGGTGAGGCCGCGGCTTTCCTTGGCTTCCAGCATCAGGTTCAGCACCTGCGCCTGGATCGACACGTCCAGCGCGCTGATCGGCTCATCCGCGATGATGAACTCCGGATCCACCGTCAGGGCGCGGGCAATGGCGATCCGCTGGCGCTGGCCGCCGGAAAACTCATGCGGATAGCGTTTGGCCCAGCTGGGATCGACACCTACCGACAGCATCACCTCGGTGACCTTGTCGCGCACCTCCGCCGCCGAGGCGCCGGGGTTGTGATGGCGCACGGGTTCCTCCAACGCCTGCCGGATGGTCATGCGCGGGTTGAGCGACGCATAGGGATTCTGGAAGATCATCTGGATCTTCTTGCGCAGGGGCTGCATGGCGCCACGCGACAGGTCATCAATGCGCTGGCCGTCATAATGGATTTCGCCCGCGGTGGGGGGCAGCAGGCCCGCGACCAGCCGCGCCACAGTGGACTTGCCGCAGCCCGACTCGCCAACCACACACAGCGCCTCGCCACGGCCCACGTCCAGCGAGACGTTGTTCACCGCGTGAACCGAGCGGCTTTCGCGGACGATCTTGCCCTGTTTGAACTTCAGCGTCTCGAGGAAGCCCTGATCCAGATCGAACCGCTTTTCCAGGTTCTTGATCTGCAGCAGCGGGCGGTCTGTTTTTGCGTCACTCATGCCCGTGCCTCCTGACGGTCTTCATCGCTGTTCAGGCGCTGCACCTCGTGGCAGGCCACTGCGACCTCGCCGTATTGCACGATGTCCGGCACCCGGCTGCGGCACAGGTCAGTAGCGTATTTGCAGCGCGGGTTAAAGGCGCAGCCGGTGGGAATGCTGGTCAATCCCGGCATGTTGCCGGGGATCTGCTTCAGCCGCTGGCCGGGCACGGTCTGCTGCGGCAGCGCATTGATCAGCCCTTGGGTATAAGGGTGCTGCGGATCGTTGATGATTTCCCGTGTGCGCCCGGCCTCGATGATCCGGCCCGCATACATCACCAGCGTGCGCTCGGTCATCTGGCTGACCACGCCCAGATCGTGGGTAATCAGGATCAGCCCCACCTGGTTCGACTGGCACAGTTCCAGCATCAGCTCCATGATGTCGGCCTGAATGGTCACGTCCAGCGCCGTCGTGGGTTCGTCCGCGATGATCAGCTGCGGGTCCAAGAGCAGCGCAATCGCAATGATGATCCGCTGGCGCATGCCGCCCGACAGCTCGTGCGGGTATTGCTCCAGGCGTTCCTCCGGCGAGGGGATATAGACCTCGCGCAGTTTGACGATGGCAATCTGGCGCGCTTCCTCACGGCTCAGCTTGCGGTGCGCCAGCAGGGTTTCAACCATCTGCTGGCCGATGGTCAGCACCGGGTTCAGCGTCACCATCGGATCCTGAAAGATCATCGCCATCCGGTTGCCGCGCAGGGTGCGCAGGCGCTTGTCGTTCATCTGCACGACGTCCTCGCCATCGAACAGGATCTGGCCGTTGTCGATATAACCAGGACGGCTGAGAAGGTTCATCAGCGAAAACCCGGTGATCGACTTGCCCGCACCGCTTTCGCCGACAATGCCAAGGCGCTCGCCCTTGGCCAGGTCAAAGGAAATGCCGTTGAGGGCAGTGACCGTCTCGTCGCGCATGGCGAATTTCACGGTCAGGTCGCGAACGGAAAGAAGGCTCATCGCGTCACCCCTTGTAAAGTTTCGGGTTCAGGACGTCGCGCATCCAGTCGCCCAGCAGATTGATGACCAGGACCAGCACCACCAGCACCACGCCGGGAATGGCGGTGATCCACCAGCTGCCCGAGAAGATGTAGTCAAACCCCGAGGAAATCAGCGAGCCCAGCGACGGCTGGCTGGGCGGCATGCCCAGACCCAGAAAACTGAGCGACGCCTCGGAAATGATCGCATTGGCGACCTGCACGGTTGAGATCACGAAAATCGGCGACAGCGAGTTCGGCAGGATGTGCCGCACCATGATCCGCATCGGGCCGAATCCCAGCACACGGGCGCTATCGACGTATTCCTTTTTCTTCTCGGCCAGAACAGTGGCGCGCACGGTGCGGGCGTATTGCGGCCATTCTGCCACCCCGATCACCGCGATCAGGAACACCACCGCATAGCGGTTAAACGTATCAGTTCCGAACATCGCCTGTGTCACGGCGAGGAAGATGATCGCCACCATCAGGGTCGAGAACGACAGCTGGATATCGGCCAAGCGCATCAGCAGACTGTCCAGACGGCCGCCGACATAGCCGGCCACCAGCCCGATGGAGATGCCCAGGAAGGCCTGCAGCGCCACCGCGCAGATGCCGATCAGCAACGACAGCCGGGTGCCGTACAGGATGGTCGACCACAGGTCGCGGCCCTGATCATCGGTGCCCAGCATGAACTCCGGCAGCGCGCCATTCACCCAAACCGGCGGGTATTCCGAGTTCATGATGTCCATCTGCGCCGGGTCATACGGATCATAAGGCGCGATCACAGGCGCCAGAAAGGCGGCCACGGCAATCAGCAGAAAGATGATCATGCTGACCACCGCCACCGGATTGCGGCGGAAGCTGTAGCCCATGTTGGAACTCCAGGCCTTGGACCAGCGCGACGGTTCGGATTTCGGGGAAAGCGTTTCGGTGCTCATGCGCCCATCCTCGCAATATTCACGGTCGGGTTCACCAGCCCATAGATCAGGTCAACGATGGTGTTGGTGACCACAAAGATAAAGCCGACAACAATCAGGTAGGCCACGATCAGCGGGGTATCGACGCGGTTCACCGCTTCAAGGAACATGAACCCCATGCCCGGCCACTGGAACACCGTCTCGGTCAGGATCGTGTAGGCCACCATGGTGCCGATCTGCACACCGCCAACAGTGATCACCGGCAGCAGCGTGTTTTTCAGCGCATGGACAAAATAGATGCGCCACGGGCTGATGCCCTTGGCCTTGGCGTATTTAACGTATTCGGATTGCAGCACTTCCATCATCTCGGCCCGGATCAGGCGGACAAACAGCGGCAGCATGATCGAGGCCAGCGCAATCGACGGCAGGATGATGTGAAGCCAGCCATCGGCAGTGGCAAAGTTGGTCTGCCAATAGCCCCAGACCTGCACGGTATCACCGCGCCCGTAGGAGGGCAGCCAGCCGTATTCCACCGAGAACACAAAGATCATCAGGATCGCGGTCAGGAACACCGGGATCGAAATGCCGATGATCGACAGCCCCATGATAATACGGCTCAGGATCGAATTGGGCTTGATCGCGGTGTAGACACCCAGCGGCACCGACAGTCCGACGATGATCAGCGTGGCACCGAACACCAGCTCCAGCGTTGCCGGCAGTTTTTTCAGGATCACGTCCAGCGCCGGCTCCTTGAAGAAATAGGAGGTGCCCAGGTCACCCTGCAGCGCATTGCCCGCAAACCGCAGGTATTGCGTCACAAAGCTGTCGTTCAGACCCAGCTCATCGCGCAGCTGCTGACGTACTTCTTCCGAGACCGACTGCCCGACCAGCTCGCGCAGCGGGTCGCCCAGGTTGCCCTGGATGGCAAAGGCAATCAGCGAGATGACGAACATCACGGCAATCGCCTGGATCACTCGCTTGGCGAGATAGGCAAACATCGTCCTGACCTTTGTAGAGTTTGGTTACAGCGTAAAACACCGTGTTCAAGGGAACCGCGGGTTCTGCATACACGGCTTTGGCGGCCGCTTGTTGTTTTGGCGGCCCGGGCCGGCCGGAGGAGACCGGCCCGGGTCAGATCAGCGGCTTAGCTGCCGGTTTCGACGATCAGGTCACCGAAATAGGGGAAGTTCAGCGCATTCACGATGTCGCCTGCGTTCATGCCGGACTTGGCGCCCCATGCCAGGTTCTGCCAGTGCAGCGGAATAAAGGCGGCCTCATCATACAGGATGCCTTCCAGCTTCTGCAGCAGTTCCGTACGCTTGGCCGGGTCTGTTTCCGCGTTGGCGGCGTTCATC
>NZ_LUKH01000169.1:0-4370 GCF_001593695.1 Leisingera sp. F5
CCGGGCTGGCGGGCATCACCGTGATCTGTTTCATCGGCTTCGGTCAGGTGAAACAGCAGTTCTTTCCGGACTCCAACACGCCGCTGTTCTTTGTCCACTACAAGCTGCCGCAGGGCACCTCGATCCAGACGACATCCAAGCATCTCAAGGTGTTCGAGGACTGGCTGGGCGAACGCGATGATGTGGTCTCGGTTGCCTCCTTCACCGGCCAGGGCGCCACCCGTTTCATGCTGACCTACTCGGCCGAAAAGCCGAACCCCAGCTATGGCCATCTGATCATCCGCACCGAAACCCTGGATGCGATCCCGCCGCTGCAAGCCGAACTCGAAGCATTCGGCCAGGCGCAGTTCCCCGAGGGCGAATTCCGCACCAAGCGGCTGGTTTTCGGCCCCGGTGGCGGCGATCCGATTCAGGTGCGCTTTTCCGGCCCCGACCCGCGCGTGCTGCGCAGGCTGGGCGACGAAGCCGTTCAGCGGCTTGAAGCGGCCTCTGCCAATATCCTGACCCCGCGCCACGACTGGCGCGAGCAGGAACCCGTGCTGAAACCGGTCTATGCCAACGACCGGGCGCAAACCGCCGGCGTCACCCGCGAAAACATCGCCGATGCGCTGCAGTTTTCCACCGACGGGCTGCAAATGGGGGTGTTCCGCGAACGCGACCGGCTGATCCCCATCGTCGTGCGCCGCGCGCCGCAGGATCCCTACAACATCTATGATCAGGTGGTCTTCTCCTCCTCGGCCGGCAAGTTCGTGCCGCTGGAACAGATGATCGACGGCGTTGATGTGGTCATGGAAAACACCTTGGTGCACCGCCGCGACCGGCTGCCGACCCTGACCGTCGGCGCCGACATCCCGCCGGAGCTGACCGCCGCCACCGTCTTTGCCGAGGTGCAGGAAACCATCGAGGCGATGGACATCCCGCCCGGCTACCTGATGGAATGGGGCGGCGAGCATGAAAGCTCGGGCGACGCGAATGAGTCCCTGGGCAAGCAGTTGCCGGTCACGCTGCTGATCATGGTGCTGATCTCGGTGCTTTTGTTCAATGCGATCCGCCAGCCGGTGATCATCTGGCTGTTGGTGCCGATGTCCGTGAACGGCGTGGTGATCGGGCTTCTGGGCACCGGCTTCCCCTTCACCTTCACCGCCCTTCTGGGTCTGCTCAGCCTGTCGGGCATGCTGATCAAAAACGGCATTGTCCTGGTTGAGGAAATCGACCTGGTGCGCGAAACCGGCCTGCCCCTGCGCGAAGCCATCGTCGAGGCGTCAGTGTCGCGTCTGCGTCCGGTGATGCTGGCGGCGGTGACCACGATCCTTGGCATGGCGCCGCTCCTGACCGACGCCTTCTTTGTGTCGATGGCGATCACCATCATGGGCGGCCTGGCCTTTGCCACCGTGCTTACCCTGGTGGCCGCGCCGGTGTTCTACCTGATCTTCTTCCGGCGGGTAGAGAAACAGGAAATGGCGGGGGTTTAATCCTCCGCCATCTGCAAACCGGGGTCAGGCCCGCCGCCTGATCCTGCCGGGCCGCTTCCCTTAAGCGGCCCGCCCTACCCTGCCAGATCCTCCAGCGCGCCGGGGATCAGCTCTTCCCAGAATTGGGCCATCTCACCGGCCAGCAGCGCCGCCGCCCAGCCGCGGTTGCGGAATTCCTCGCGGTCGATCTCGGTTTCCAGGCGGCTCAGGAACAGCCGCTTGTCCGCATCTCTCTGCGTCGGTGAACGTCCGGCGGCCAGATCCCGGATCCGCTCCAGCCGCTGCGCCCTCAGCGACCGCTCCCGCGCCTTGACTGCGTCCTCTGCTGCCGCAAGCCGGGCCGCCTCGGCGTCTGCCGCGCGGCGCGCCTCAGCCGCCGCCAGAACCTCGGGCGAAACCTCTTTCACCGCCTCGGCCGGCGCGTCCTTGTAATCGTCCCGCAAGGCCGCGCTCAGATAGCGCACCGGGCTGTCCACGCCCTTCTTACCTTTCAGATAGCCGACCTTTTCGGCCACGTAGTCCTCGCCGTGCTCGGCAATCCACTGCCGCGCCAGCCGGTCGCTGACGCCCAGGCCGATCAGCTGGGAATACACCGCCCCCTGCCGCACCCCTGCCCCATCATCAATGTCCAGCATCGCCAGCTGCGGGTTTTCCTTGATCAGGAACCGCACCTCGGCCACCTGCCGCCCCATCTTCTTGAATTCCGGCGTCAAAAGGATGTTCGAGGTCTTGTTCACCTCCGTCACCGCCGGCTTGATGATCTTGGCATTCAGATGCTTGAAGCTCTCGTAATAGGCGCTGCCGTCCACCCCCATCAGGCGCCGGAACAGCGCGATTTCCCACCAGCCCGTCGATCCTGTGCGCACAAAACGGTAGCAGTTTTCATAAAGCGCCAGCGCATGGCCAGAGGTGAACCGGCGCTGGATGTTCAGATTGATCAGGGCAAAAACCTTGGGGTCATGCAGCTTCTCCGCCAGCGCCGGAGAATAGGCATATTCGCACACGCCCCCCGCCAGCTTGGCATAGGACAACAGCGAACTGACCCCCCATTCCTGCCGCCCCTGCTCATCCAGCATGTCCCATTC
The DNA here is from genome assembly GCF_001593695.1 of Leisingera sp. F5. NCBI lineage: Bacteria > Pseudomonadati > Pseudomonadota > Alphaproteobacteria > Rhodobacterales > Roseobacteraceae > Leisingera > Leisingera sp. F5. The sequence continues at coordinate 2,558 of NZ_LUKH01000169.1, forward strand.
CGCCACTGTCTCTGCCAGGCTGCGCAGCGACTGCTTCAGCGTCTCCATATCATTGGAGTTATAGCCCACCATCATGCACAGCGTCTGCGCGTCGATCTGATGCTTGGGTTTTGTGATCAGCGTGTCATAGGCATTCAGCAGCAGCACATTCGACAGTTTGCGCTGCAGCAGCGTCAGTTTGCCCGAGACATGAATGGCCGCCACATTCTTCTTCACCGACCCGCGGCGCAGCGGGCCTGTCAGCTTGTTGTGCGGGATGTCTTTGGCGTCCATCGCCCTGCCCTCCTGTCCCCGTGCCGGTCTTTGCGACTCTCCGGGGCCTGCCTTGGCGGTACTATGGCTTAAAAGGAACCCGCGCTCAATCCTGCATTGGGGACCCATTTACGGGAAGGCTTCGTCCCGCAAACGGGTACCTTTACCCGGTCTCTCCGGTTTCAGGCGCCATTCAGCGCTGGTTTCCCCGGTTTTCCGGCTAATATGGATCCTGAAACCGCCTGATTTGCGGCCTGCGAGTCGCGGGTGCCTGTCTTCCTGCGAATCGGGGCCCTTGCTCCCGCAGACGGGTACCAATGCTCCTGCAAACGGGTTCCTTTAATACTGGATACAGGTCCCCAAACATGTGTAACCATCTGATATACCGAAACTTACTAACCCCAAAGACTCTAAACTGAATCAAAGATTCACAACATTTCAATCTGTTTGTGCCATTATGAATATTGGGGAAAAGACTCATATATTCCGCGGGATACGGACGGCGGCGGAAAACAGATGCGTTGCTAGAATATGATTCACACTCTCTCCAGGATGTGCCACAAAAGCGGTGATAACACGCCAAACAGGCGATATACCCGAGGCACCCGTCACATGGCAAAGAAACCCGACACCCCCCTGCCCCCCTATTTCAACCTCGACCCCGAGGCCGCCGCCGCCAAACTGGGCGAGCTTGTCGACACCGCCCGGTTCGCCAAGGCCGCAGCTTTCGCAGGCCGCGGACGCGATGATCTGGCCAAACGCGGCTACGCACCGGACGGGCGCAAACGCCTGCGCAGTTTTTCAACGTGGGAGGTCTGCCGCTACCTGATCCCGGTCGCCCCCGCCCATCTGCGCCGGGTGCTGAACAAAAACCCGGACCTGCCCCAGGGCGAGGGCGCCAGCGGCTCGCGCTGGTTCACCCTGGAAGACGTGCTGAAGCTGCGCGACCATTTCGCCGAGGAAGGCATCAGCACCAAGGAATACCGCCCCTACCGCCCCGAAGGCCTGCCCGCCAAGATCGTGGCCGTGGCCAACTTCAAGGGCGGCGTCGGCAAAACCTCCACCGCCGCCCATCTCGCCATGTCCGCCGCGCTCGACGGTTACAAGGTGCTGGTGGTCGACCTCGACAGCCAGGGCTCGATGACCTCGATCATGGGCGGCCAGGTGGCGGACGAATGGCAGACCGTCTTCCCCCTCCTTGCCCGTGACTATGCAGACGCCGTAGAGGCCGAGAACAAGGTCCGCGCCGCCTCTGGATTAGACCCTATTCCCCTTGATGAGACCCTGACCGAGGCCAGGGAGGTTTCGCTGCGAAACGTGGTTCAGAAAACCCACTGGCCCAATATCGACCTGATCGGCGCGCAGCTGAACCTCTACTGGGCCGAATTCCAGATCCCGGTCTGGCGCATGGGGCTGCGCAATTGGGCGCTGTGGGATGCGCTGACCAACGCGCTGGATCAGGGCGGTGCGCTGGGCGACTACGATATCATCCTTCTGGATACCCCCCCTGCCCTCGGCTATCTGACCATCAATGCTCTGGCCGCCGCCGATATCCTGATGG
>NZ_LUKH01000170.1:0-4360 GCF_001593695.1 Leisingera sp. F5
CCTGCAGCATCAAGACTTTCTGCGACCTTGCTGTACAATACATCAACACTTTCCTCCTCGTTCAATATCGGAACGATTACAGAATATCTGACAGCCACTGCCCTACCCCCGTTTCAAGATCTACGGTTACTCAAACTCCAGTATTTCTCCAATACAGGCTCCCGGCCCCAATATGCATTGACCTTAGCAATGCAAGTAAATGAAGACAATTCTTGAAGAAACTAGGCCGCTTTGCCACCATTGCGAGACCGGAGCGGGAAAGCAGCTGATGCAGGCTTGGTGTTCCCGGGCATTTGCACCGGCCTCAGCATCCGGCGGGGTTTGTCCCGCCGCGGCCCGGTCTCCGGCTTCGGCAGAACTGTCTGAATGCGCTATGGCCCCTGCCCCTGGCTGATGCCCGGACACGGATCAACCGCTGGTGGCGTCCGCCTGGAACCCCGGACCGGAAGCGGGGTGTTTTCCCGCCGGACATGCTCTAATTATCAAATTGTGCCAATTAGGCGGAACTGATCGGAGGCGGGCGCGGGCAAACCATCATGAATTCTATAAAAGACCCTCAGAAAGATCACATTGTTGATAGGCTTTCCTCCGAAGAATCCGCCCTGGAAAAATATCAGCATTTCTTTGTCGGCCGGCCTGGCTGGGGCAGTTTTCTGCGCTATGAGATCACAACTTTCTTCTGCGCTGATATCAGGGGCAGCATAGGCTATTTGGCACGCAAAAAACTTTATCCCGGCCTTTTTGCCAAGGCTGGCAAAGGCATGAATTTCGGGCGCGGCATTTCTCTGCGGTGCCCCGGTCGAATGACGCTTGGGGACCTGGTTGCAATTGACGACAACGTGTCATTGGACGCGAGGGGGGCTGCTGGCGGTCAGGGGTTCGTGATTGGCCCGCGCACCCTGATCGCCCGTGATGTCGTGATGGTGGTCAAACAGGGGTATCTCCGCATTGGCGCCAACAGTTCCATCGGAAGCCAGACAACGCTATCCGCCGTTTCGGGGATCGAGATCGGCAGCCATGCCATTATCGCCGGGCACTGCTATATAGGCGGCGGCCGCTACAAAACCGAGCTGGGCGCCGGGCCAATGGTCGAGCAGGGGCACACGACCAAAGGGCCGGTTATCCTTGGGAATGACGTCTGGGTGGGCGCAGGCGTCCGGGTGCTGGATGGTGTCACCGTAGGCGATGGCGCAATTTTGGGCGCGGGAGCCGTGGTGACCAAGGATGTTCCGGGCAATGCCATCGTTGGAGGCGTGCCTGCGCAAGTCATTGGCAGTCGATCTTAGGTGTTTGATCCCACGGTTTGAGGGTGTGACCCTTTCGCATGAATGGAAGGAAACGCTATGGGACAAGTTCGTCACGGGAGCGCCGCGGCCACCCACGCCGCCAGAGATGCAATACAGCGATCGCAAGCTTCGGTCGCGGAGCTGGGCCTCACCCCAGAGAGAGTTGCGAAGTGGCGGAAACGACAGACCGTTGCGGATCAGAAGACCGGCCTCCGAAAGCCGCGCCCAACCGTTTTAGCGAAGAAAATGAGGCTATGATCGTCGCGTTCAGGCGGCATGTCCGGATCTGCTGAGATGTCCGGACAAGCGGGACAGCTTCACGATTCACCCTGAGCCAGATGCCGGAACTGACGGCTTAGCAACCGGTATTGACAGCTAGCCAGCTGTTTCGATCACACTGATCATGTGAAAATCATCGGCATAAAGCGCTTCCAGCCGGGTGCGTATCTCAGGGTCCAAAAAGCTATTGTTCGCCGGCATTGCGACGCTGCTCTCATATACTGCCGCCAGCTTGTTGGCTGGGATTTCAATGCAATTGGTCATGTCCACCGCGCGGCTCTGCTGCGTTGTGTTGGTCGGCTTGGAAAAATACCGGTCCGCAATTTCCTGCCCGACAATCTCGATCATTCGGGCGTGGAGATTTCCCATTGGAATTGCATCGGTGTAAAAGTGACGTTTCAGATGCCAGGATTGTGGCAGAAGGTGCAAATCGAGTGACCGAAAGTCCGGACGCAGATAATCGAGCACAAAATGCCGAAAAGTCGCCTGCTCCGGCGCCGCCCCCGTCAGATCACGATAGTTCCGGAAGATATCCTCGTGGCCCTTGCGCTGGATGAATTTATTCTTGAACAGAGAAATGATCCGCTCAACCGGATCACGGTAGACAAAAATAATCCTATCGCAATCAGACGCATTGGCCGACCGCATCATCTGGTTCGCGATCATATAGTCTATCTTGCGCGGCCATTCTTCCTTTCTGTAGGTTTTCTCACCCATATCGAGAAAAAGACGTTTGAAGCTGGAACAGGCGTTTTTCCGGATATAGCAATAGCCAATGTTCACATCGCCCACACGACAGACAAGATGCAGTTCTCCCTTGCGCATTGCGTGATCGGCAACGCGCTGCCCAAGACCCAATCCGATCTTGTCGAGACAGGTCCTGTTGTCAAAACTTGTCATAATCATCTCGCAAATACCTGCCCTTGGTTTACACGGCTTATTCCGAAGATCAATTGAAGTCGGCCATGGGGCTGCCGCCCACGGCACGACCGCTTAGAGTTCAGACTTCGGTGACGGGGCTGCCCAGGGCTTTGATGAGGCGGCCGCCGCCGCCCCGGCGGCATATATGTTCTGGATCACAGCCGGGAGTTTCAGTAAATTGAGGCTATGAGATTTGTTAATGAGCTTCAGAGGTATCGCAGCACGGCTTTCAAGGATATGCGATTCCCGGACTTTATCATAGGCGGGGCCCCGAAATGCGGCACGACCTCTCTTCACTTCATTCTGAAGCAAAATGCCGATGTCGGCATGCCCGACGGCGAAGTCCTCTATTTCGATGCTGACGATCCGGTCACCCACCCCGATTTCCTGCACGCGCGCGACGGAGCACTGGAATGGTTTGATCCCCGCCGTTCGGACGCCGGGAACGTCGCCTGGTACGCCGGGCGTTTTGCCCCCTATCGCGATTGCAAGCGGATCGGAGAGGACTCGCCCACCTACATTTTTTCAGACGTTGCCGCCCATCGCATCAAGGCATTATTGCCCGACGTCAAGCTTGTCTTCCTGCTGCGCGACCCTGTGAAGCGAGCCTACTCCCAATACTGGCACATGCTTGGCGCCGCCCGTGCAACCTTCGATTTCGAAACTGCCATCGGCCGGGCGCCCTCCATCACACTCGGATCGACTTACTTCCGGCATCTCAAACACTTTCTGGATATTTTCGGACCTGACCAGGTCCGCATCCTGCTGTTTGAGGACTTCCTATCCGACCAGCAGGGTTTCCTCGACGGTGTGACCGACTACCTAGGCATCTCGAGAATGGAGATCGAGCAAACTGAGACCTGGTTCAACAAATCGGTTTATCCGCGCTACCCAATGCTGAAGGCGCAGCTTAACCGCGTAGGCAAAATTGTTGTTGGCCAGCGCTACCGCAATCACATGGGCAAGCGGACGGGGTTGCGTGAGCGGCTTCGCAACAAATCTCACTATTACTGGTTCGAATATGCGAACCATATCCTGCCTACAGCCCCGAAAGCTCCGCCGATGAAGCCCGGTACAGCCCGGTACCTGCGCCAGCATTTATCCGAGCGCAACCGTGGCCTTTCGGAGCTGCTTGGGCGTGATCTTGGTGAGGTGTGGCCGGGTTTCGACGGATAATGCGAACTCATGCAGCAGCGCGACTTCTAGTTGAGTTCATGGGATGAACTGTCTTCGCCTGATGGCGCGCCTTTGACCGGCAGGCTGCGGAGGTTCAGGTTCGCGCTGCCGTTCTGAACTGCTTCACAGTGCTGGGCAGGGATCCTGCCCCCAGGGTTTCATCTGCAAGACACAAATTGCAATGCAAAGCGCGCCCTGACTTTTTGCGAACCAAGGTTATATGTAGTTCATGAGGCTGAAATTTTACTTGCAAATTATCTTGGCTCAAAAGTAGCGGTTCAGAGCGGAAGATGGTTTCTATAGTCTGTAGCAGAAAGCCGCGCGGGGATTTTTGGGACCCGAAAACCTATGGAAGCGTATGAACAAAGTTATATCGCCTGACCGGAAACTGGACGTGCGCTTGTCAAAAGCCGCGGATCGCCTGCCGAAGACGCTTGAGTTTTTGGAGGTTGTGAGGGCGCTGAGGCGCCGAATGGTTCTGATACTGGCGGTAGCGGTGTTTTGCTTGGCATTTGCGGTGCATTACCTCTCGGCCATCACGCCGACTTACGCTTCAGGCGGCCAGCTTCTTCTGGGAAGCCAGGGGCTAAGTGAGCAGAACTCATTTGATCTCGTCGAAGCGCAAGTGCTCAGCAATGCAGTGATCGAGGGTGAGATCGCAATCATGCGCTCCAATGAAATCCTGATCAAAGTGGTGC
>NZ_LUKH01000171.1:0-4360 GCF_001593695.1 Leisingera sp. F5
TTGCCGATGCGTGGCTGCTAAAAGAAAAGACACATCGCGCCCGCGCGGCGTGAATGAGGAGAAGACAAATGGCCGCTTTGGACCAGACCCAAGTCAAGGATGGTGTTGATCAGGAAACCGTGGACGCAGTCCGCGAGGTTGGCGGTGCTTACAAATACGGTTGGGAAACCGATATCGAGATGGAATATGCCCCCAAAGGGCTGACCACGGATATTGTCCGGCTGATTTCGGAAAAGAACGAAGAGCCGGAATGGATGCTGAACTGGCGTCTGGAAGCCTATGAGCGCTGGCTGACCAAGGAAGAACCCGACTGGGCGATGGTCGACTATCCGGAAATCGATTTCCAGGACCAATATTATTATGCCCGTCCCAAGTCGATGGAAGTGAAGCCCAAGTCGCTGGACGAGGTCGACCCCAAGCTGCTGGCGACCTATGAAAAGCTGGGTATCCCGCTGAAAGAACAGATGATTCTGGCCGGCGTTGAGGGCGCTGAAAATGCGCCCGCCGAGGGCCGCAAGGTTGCCGTGGACGCTGTTTTCGACTCCGTTTCCGTCGGCACCACATTCCAGAAAGAGCTGAAGGAAGCGGGCGTCATCTTCTGCTCGATCTCCGAAGCCATCCGTGAGCATCCTGAGCTGGTCAAAAAATACCTCGGCTCGGTGGTTCCGGTGTCCGACAACTTCTATGCAACGCTGAACTCAGCCGTATTCTCAGACGGATCGTTCGTCTATGTGCCGCCGGGCGTTCGCTGCCCGATGGAACTGTCGACCTATTTCCGCATCAACGCGGAAAACACCGGCCAGTTTGAACGTACCCTGATCATTGCCGATAAAGGCAGCTATGTCAGCTACTTGGAAGGCTGTACTGCCCCAGCGCGCGATATCGCCCAGCTGCACGCCGCAGTGGTCGAAATCATCATCGAAGAAGACGCCGAGGTGAAATACTCCACCGTTCAGAACTGGTATCCGGGCGACGAGAACGGCAAGGGCGGCATCTATAACTTCGTCACCAAGCGTGCCGACTGCCGCGGCGACCGCGCCAAGGTGATGTGGACCCAGGTGGAAACCGGCTCTGCCGTGACCTGGAAATACCCCTCTTGCATCCTGCGCGGCAATGAAAGCCAGGGCGAGTTCTACTCGATCGCCATCGCCAACAATATGCAGCAGGCCGACACCGGCACCAAAATGGTGCACCTGGGCAAAAACACCAAGTCGCGCATCGTGTCCAAGGGGATCAGCGCCGGCAAGGCGCAAAACACCTACCGCGGGCTGGTGTCGATGCACCCCAAGGCCAAGGACAGCCGCAATTACACCCAGTGCGACTCGCTGCTGATCGGCGATAAATGCGGCGCTCACACGGTTCCCTACATCGAGGTCAAGAACAACTCCTCCCGCGTGGAGCATGAGGCGACCACGTCCAAGGTGGACGACGACCAGCTGTTCTACTGCCGCCAGCGCGGCATGGACGAGGAAGAGGCGGTGGCCCTGGTGGTCAACGGCTTCTGCAAGGACGTGCTGCAGGCGCTGCCGATGGAGTTTGCCATGGAAGCGCAACAGCTGGTTGCGATCTCGCTGGAAGGGTCTGTCGGCTGATGGCAGGCCCTTGGGCAGCACCGCAGGGAGGCAAGAGTATGATCGTCACAACCACACCGAGCGTCGAAGGCTACCAGATCGCCGAATACAAGGGCATCGTGGTGGGCGAGGCGATCATGGGCGCCAATGTGGTGCGCGATGTCTTTGCCTCGATCACTGATATCGTCGGCGGCCGCTCAGGCGCGTATGAAGGCAAATTGCAGGATGCCCGCGAAACCGCCTTGGCTGAGCTTGAAGACCGCGCGCGGGACAAGGGCGCCAATGCCGTTGTGGGCGTGGATCTGGACTATGAAGTGGTCGGGCAGTCCATGCTGATGGTTTCGGCCAGCGGCACCGCTGTGGTGCTGGGGTAAGGGGCCGGACAGTGGCAAAAGACGAACAGATCATTGAGCGCCCGCAGCTTACTCTGCCGCCTGAAGAGGCTGAGTGGGTTCGAAGCCATTACCGGGATGCAGGCGTCATTCTGGAATATGGCAGTGGCGGCTCGACTGTTCTGGCGTCTGAGCTGAGCGGGAAAAAGGTCTTTTCCGTCGAGTCTGACAAGATGTGGTACCGCATGATGAAGCGGTACTTGCGCCAGGCTGGCAGCAAGTCGGTAGTACATCTGCACCATGCCAATGTCGGCAAGACCGGCAAATGGGGCAGGCCGGTAAATAACGACATGTGGCGCCGGTTTCATCAGTACCCGAATACGATCTGGGACCTTGCACACTTTGAGGCGCCGGATCTGGTGCTGATTGACGGGCGGTTCCGGGCTGCCTGTTTCCTGACTGTTATGTTGCGGACCGAAAAGCCTGTCACCGTGCTGTTTGACGACTATGCCGGGCGGGCCCTGTACAAGCAGGTCGAGAAATGGGTAAAGCCGGTTGATATCCGTGGCCGCATGGCCCGGTTCGAGCTGCTTCCCGACAACCTTCCGCGCCGGGATCTGACGCAGATCCTGACGCTTTACACAAAAACCTTCTAGGCGCCGACGGCTGCCGGAACAGTACTAAGCGAGAGGCAAAAATGCTCGAAATCAAAAACTTGCACGTCAAGCTGGAAGATGAGGATAAGCAAATCCTGAAGGGCGTCGACCTTAAGGTTGAGGCAGGCAAAGTGCATGCCATTATGGGGCCGAACGGTTCGGGTAAATCCACTCTGTCATATGTGCTTTCAGGCCGCGACGGCTATGAAGTGACCGACGGTTCTGCCGAACTGGAAGGCGAAGACATCCTGGAGATGGAGCCGGAAGAACGCGCCGCAGCCGGCATGTTCCTGGCGTTCCAGTATCCGGTGGAAATCCCCGGTGTCGGCAACATGACCTTTCTGCGCACCGCAGTGAACGCACAGCGCAAAGCCCGTGGCGAGGAAGAGCTGTCGGCCTCCGACTTCCTGAAAATCATCCGCGCCAAGGCGAAGACCCTGAAAATCGACGCCGACATGCTGAAGCGCCCGGTCAACGTCGGCTTCTCCGGCGGTGAGAAGAAGCGCAACGAAATCCTGCAGATGGCGATGTTGGAGCCGAAGCTGTGCATCCTGGACGAGACCGACTCCGGCCTTGATGTGGACGCGATGAAACTGGTGGCCGAAGGCGTGAACGCCCTGCGTGATGAGGGCCGCGGTTTCCTGGTGATCACCCACTATCAGCGCCTATTGGACCACATCAAACCGGACGTGGTGCACATCCTGGCAGGCGGCCGCATTGTCAAGACCGGCGGTCCTGAGCTGGCGCTGGAAGTCGAGAACAACGGTTACGCCGGCATCCTGGCAGAGGAGGCGTAAATGGCCCTGCCTGAAGTCAAGCAAAGTGCAACCGAGGCGCGGCTGTCCGCGCTGTCCCTGCCGGAAAGCGGCTGCCTTAAGGCGGCCCGGCAGGCAGCGCTGTCGCGGGTCCAGACCATGGGTCTGCCCAGCCGCCGCGATGAGTACTGGAAATACACCCGCCCCGAGACATTGGTGCAGGCTGAGGCAGCCAAAGCTGCCGTTTTCGCCGCGGATGAGACGCCGATGTTCAGCGCCTTTGACCGGCTGAACATTGTTTTTGTCGATGGTGTCTTTGACGCTGAAGCATCGGATGATTTGTCGCTGGAAGGTCTGACCATCGACCGGATCGCAGACATCTGCTGCAAGGATATCCACTGGGCCAAGGACTTGTACGGCGTTCTTGAAGCGCGCGGGCAAACTCCGGTGGAACGCCCGCTGGCGGCGCTGAATACCGCTTTTGCAACGGACGGTGTGGCGATCCGGGTGACCGGCAAAGTATCCAAACCGATCAACTTTACCTATGTGCACTCGGATGAGAGTTCCGACGCGATCCTGCACCACGTGATCCGCGTGGAAAATGGCGCCGAGGTGACAATCCTGGAAAACGGCCCGGCGGCCTCGCGCTTTAACAAATGCATGGAGATCGACATTGCCGACAGCGGCAAGCTGCACCTGGTGCGGGCACAGGGCCGGGATCACGAGCGCCGTGCGGCAACACATCTGTTTACCCGCCTTGGCACCGAGTCTGTGTTCAAGTCTTTCACCCTGACCGTGAATGGCGTGCTGACCCGCAACGAGGCGGTGATCGAACTGACCGGCGATGACGCGATTGCGCATATTGCAGGCGCTTGCGTCGGCGATGGTGATTTCCATCACGACGACACCGTGTTCATCACCCATGACGCGGTGAACTGCGAAAGCCGCCAGGTGTTCAAGAAGGTTCTGCGCAACGGGGCAACCGGCGTGTTCCAAGGCAAGACCCTGGTGAAGGAAGGCGCGCAAAAGACGGATGGGTATCAGAT
>NZ_LUKH01000172.1:0-4317 GCF_001593695.1 Leisingera sp. F5
GGTTCTGGCAGCCGTGCTGCCGGCGGCGGCGATGGCGCAGGACAGTCTTTTGCAGCGGATGGACACAATGGATGCGGGCCGCAAGTGGGAAGCGGTCGGACGTCTTGATGTGAACGGCGAGGGGTTTTGCACCGGCGCGCTGATTGCGCCTGATCTGGTGCTGACCGCCGCCCATTGTCTCTATGACAGCCAGACCAAGGCGCAGATCGACCCTGCCACCATTGAATTCCTGGCCGGCTGGCGCAACGGGCGCGCCTCGGCCTACCGCAGTGTGCGGCGCGCGGTGCAGCATCCCTCCTACGTCTATGACGGAGAGCTGTCGACCGACCGGGTGCGCAACGACATTGCCCTGCTGCAATTGCAGCGCCCGATCCGCAACACCACCGTGACACCCTTTGAAACCGACGAACGCCCGCGCAAGGGGGCCAGCATCGGTGTGGTGTCTTATGCGCATGACCGGTCCGAGGCGCCGTCCTTGCAAGAGGTCTGCGCGGTGATGGCACGCCAGCAGGGCGTGCTGGTGATGTCCTGCGACGTCGATTTCGGCTCCTCCGGGGCGCCGGTGTTTTCCTTTGAGGGAGGCACCCCGCGGATTGTTTCGGTGATCTCCGCCAAGGCCGAGGTCAACGGCGAGCGGGTCTCCCTGGGGTCCGCTCTGGCCGAGGAGCTGACCCTGCTGCAGGCGCAGCTGACAGGTGTGAACACGGGTGGCCGTCTGCCGCCCGGCGTCGGCCGGGTGAAGGTGGGCGAGGGGCGCAGCTCCTCCGGTGCGAAGTTCATCAGTCAATGATCTGGCGCGCCTTGATACTGGCCGTTGCGTCCCTGGCGTACGCCGGGCAGGCAACGGCCCAGGGCACCGGTCTGCGGCGGCTGACTGACCGCGATGACCTGCTGGGCTGGGAGGCCGTTGGACGGCTTGAGCTGAACGGCCAGGGCTTTTGCACCGGAACGCTGATCGCGCCGGAGCTGGTGCTGACTGCGGCCCATTGTGTTTATGGCCGCAACAGGACTTTGCGCGCGGCAGAACAGATCACCTTTCGTGCGGGCCTGCGCGACGGGGTGGCCATTGCTGAACGCCAGGCACTGCAGATTGCCGCGCATCCGGGGTTCAACCCGCGGGGACGGCTTGATTTGGATAACATCCGCCACGACGTGGCGCTGATCCGGCTGGCGGAACCGGTCCTTAGCAGTCAGGCAGATGCCTTTGCGCTGCATTCGGGGCGCGAGTACGGCAGCGATATTTCCGTCACATCTTATGGCCAGGGCCGTGCCGAGGCGCTGTCGCGCCAGCGCCGGTGCAATCTGATGGGTGAAAGCGGCGATGTGCTGATGATCGACTGCAATGTCACTTTCGGCTCTTCCGGGGCGCCGGTGTTTTCGCAGGTGGGCGGGCGCGGGCGCATCCTGGCGCTGGTCTCGGGCGGCGGCAATTACCGCGGCAAGCAGGTGGCTTTTGGCATGAAGCTGCCGCAACGGGTGGCGGAGCTGAAGGCGCAGCTGCGCCGCAATCCGGTGGCCGCACCTGACCGGCGGATCAAGCGCATCCGGGTTGGAAGCGGCGCATCATCCGGCGGCGCAAAATTTGTGACCGTGGGCGACTGATCAACCTCTTGAAGCCGCATTTTGCGTTCTTATCTCAGGTCTATCCGGGCAGCCGCTGATTGGGGCCCGGAAGATTCCAGCCTGTCCCCGCGGGGAAGGCGCCCTGAAATCGCTCATGTATGAGGATGACACTATGCGTACATTTGATTTTGCACCGCTGCACCGCGCCACCATCGGTTTCGACCAGATCGACAGCTATCGCATCTCGATTGCCGTTGCCGGCTTCTCCGAAGACGACCTGAACGTCGAAGTGAAGGAAAACGCGTTGGTTGTGGCCGCCAAAAAGGCCGAGGACGGCGAAGACCGCAGTTTCCTGCATCGCGGGATTGCCACCCGTGCCTTTGAACGCCGTTTCACTCTGGCCGACCACGTCCGCGTGACTGGCGCCAGCCATGAAAACGGCATGCTGCATATCGATCTGCACCGTGAGGTGCCGGAGGCGCTGAAACCGCGCAGGATCGAAATCTCCTCCTCCCGCTCGAACCGTGCCGAGATTGAGGCCAAAGCGGTGAACTAAGCACCTCTTTCGGAGTGCGTTTTGTAAATGTTTTTTGACAGCCCTCCACCTTAAGTGGAGGGCTGTTTCGCGCTTGTTATCTAAAATTTCTACATGAACACATATGTTTGGACGTTTTACGCGCAGCGAGTGCCGCATATCTTAGTGGCATATTTATACGCCCCTACTAAATTTATAGGAGATTTGTTCTGACGCAGACTATTTAAAAGGAAGTAATAATTGGAATGCCGGGATTATGACGTCGTAAATGGCAGTGCTGGTCTCTTGTTTTCTCAAAGAGTAGAACTTGCAGAGCAGTTTTATACCCATTTGTTTGAGGCGCTTCCTCAGGTGAAGCCTTTGTTTAAAAGCAATTTCAGCAAGCAAAAGGAAATGTTCACAGTCATGCTGGCGGCTTGTGTGCGCAGCCTTTCAAATGAACGCGAACTGCAAAAAATGTGCGAGGGGCTGAGAGCCGCACACGCCTCCTACAATTTGAGCGAAATTGAAATCGAGATAACTTCGCAATCGCTGTTGAAAGCGTTGAAGGAAGTGCTGGGAGATTCCTTCGACACCGAGTTACAGCAGGCCTGGGAACGGACCATCGTCCGGCTGATGCGGGCGATGGTCTGATAGCCAGCGGTCAGACTGCCATGCAGATGTATTTCATCTCCAGGTAATCCTCGATGCCGTGGTGGCTGCCTTCGCGGCCCAGGCCAGACTGTTTGACGCCGCCGAACGGAGCCACCTCGGTGGAGATGATGCCGGTGTTCACACCAACGATCCCGTATTCCAGCGCCTCAGCAACCTTGTACACGCGGCTGAGATCCTTGGCGTAGAAATAGGACGCCAGGCCAAAGATGGTGTCATTGGCCATCGCAATCACCTCGTCCTCGTTGTCGAACTTGAACAGCGGGGCGAGGGGGCCGAATGTCTCGTCGGTGGCAAAGGCCATGTCCCGGGTTGCGCCCTTGACGATGGTCGGCTGGAAGAAGCTGCCGCCCAGTTCAGACGGGTTGCCGCCCAGGATCACTTCGCCGCCTTTGGAGGTTGCGTCAGCGATATGCTCCTGCACTTTCTCGACCGCTTCCATGTTAATCAGCGGGCCGAAATGAATGCCGTCGTTGAGGCCGTCGCCGACCGCCATCTTCTCTACCGCAGCTTTCAGCTTCTCCGCAAAGGCATCATAAACGCCGGCCTGCACATAGATCCGGTTGGCGCAGACGCAAGTCTGGCCGTTGTTGCGGAACTTGCACATGATGGCGCCTTCGACGGCGGCGTCCAGATCAGCGTCGTCAAACACGATGAAAGGCGCGTTGCCGCCCAGCTCCATCGAGCATTTCATCACAGTGTCGGCGGCCTGGCGCATCAGGATGCGGCCCACTTCGGTGGAGCCGGTGAAGGTCAGCTTGCGCACCGCATCGTTCTCGCAGAACTCCTTGCCGATCTCCGAGGCGCGCGACGACGGCACCACGTTGAACACGCCTGCCGGGATGCCGGCACGGTCGGCCAGAACCGCTAGCACGGTCGCCGACAGCGGTGTCTCGGCGGCGGGGCGGGCTACAAAGGCGCAGCCTGCGGCCAGCGCCGGACCTGCCTTGCGGGTTATCATCGCGTTGGGGAAGTTCCACGGCGTGATCGAGGCGGCCACACCGATCGGCTGCTTCAGCACGGTGATGCGCTTGTCGCGCTGATGGCCGGGGATGGTCTCACCGTAGATCCGCTTGGCCTCTTCTGCGAAGAACTCGATGAACGACGCGCCATAGGCGATCTCACCGCGCGATTCCGCCAGCGGCTTGCCCATCTCGGCGGTCAGGATTACAGCTAGGTCTTCCTGGTTCGCCATCATCAAGTCGTACCACTTGCGCAGGACATTGGCGCGTTCCTTGCCGGTCCACTTGGACCAGTCCTTTTGCGCGGCTTCGGCCTGGGCGATGGCGCCTGCGACCTGGGCGCGGCTGATATCGGCCATCCGGGCAATCACGTCGCCGCGGGCCGGGTTGGAGACGTCAAATGTGCTCTCACCCTCAACAAACTGGCCGCCGATATAGCCGCGGGTTTCCAGCAGGCTGGGGTCTTTGAGCAGGGATTTCAGGTCAGTGGTTGCGTCGAGCATAGCGGGCCTCCCGGGTGTTTTGTCGCTGGAATGCAAATCAGCTGTGCCTAAATAAGTCCAGAAACATTGATGAGTCCAGAATTTGATCAAATTTCTCGCCACA
>NZ_LUKH01000173.1:0-4271 GCF_001593695.1 Leisingera sp. F5
CGCGCCTTGCGCGTTCTGCACGATCATCGGCCCGCTGTCGCGCGACCAGGAATCGTTCAGCGGCATTTCGATCAGCGTGATCTCCGAGGACAGCAGTTTCCTTGCCGCCGCCATGTCGCGCCGCCGCACTGCCATGGTGACGGGCTCATACTCCGCCACAGTATTGGCCACATCCGCCCATTCTTTGCGCGCGGCATTCAGCTGGTTGGGGTACCAGTTCTGCGGCGGCGGGAATTGCATCAGCGTGCGCTCATGCCGGGCCCATTCTGCTGGAAAGGCAAAGCCGTCCGCGGCTGCGCTGCCCGGAATGAGTTCGGCCCCGATCTGAGCGTAGTTCACAGACCGGTCAGCCGCTGCAGGGCCTGCTGTCAGCACGCCAGAGAGCGCCGCCGCCCCGGAGGCGAGAAAGTTTCGTCGGTTCATATCAGGAGTTCCTTGTTCAAATGCCGGCCTCAGAAGCGCCGAGCGAGGGGTCAAGGTGGTCGCGCAGGCTGTCGCCCAGCAGGTTGAAGCCGATTGCGACCAGGGCAATTGCGCCGCCGGGGAACACCGCCAGCCACCAGGAGGCCGGCTGATGGGTGAGACTGTCAAAGATCATCGCGCCCCATTCCGGTGTTGGCGGCTGTGCCCCCAGCCCGAGGAAGGACAACCCCGACGCAGCCAGGATCACAAAGCCGACGTCGGTGGTGGCCTGAACGATTACCAGCGGCCAGACCATCGGCAGCAGGTCCGAGAAGATCAGCCGCAGATGCGAGGCGCCCATGCAGCGGGCGGCGGCGATGAACTCCTGCTCTTTCAGTGACAGGATGCGGCTGCGGATCAGCCGGGCGTACCAGGGCCAGAACACCGCGGCCAAAGCGATGGTTGTCGAGAGCATCCCGCCGCCAAAGCTGGCGGCAATCGCTGCGGCCAGAATCAGTGCCGGGAAAGCCAGGAACAGGTCGGTGATGCGCATCAGGATCTCATCCGCCAGCCCGCCCGCATACCCCGCGATCAGCCCGAAGCTGGTGCCGATGACGGCGGCGACGGCCAGCACGGCAAATGACACCGACAAAGAAATCCAGGAACCGGCCACCACACGCGCCAGCATGTCCCGGCCGATCTTGTCGGTGCCCATCCAGTGTTCTGCCGAGGGCGGCTCAAGCCGCGCCCGGATGTTCATCTTGAGCGGGTCAAAGGCGGTGAAATGCGTGTCCATCACATAGGCCCCGAAGGCCAGGAGGGAGACCATCACCACCAAGGTGACAATTGCCACCGCCAGAACAGCCTGGCCTGAAGAGCCGGCAAAGCTGGCAACCGGGTGGATGATGCGGCCAAGGGATTTTGGCAGGCGGGCACGGGACCGGGGCAAGGAGGTTTCGGCGCTCATGTCAGATCCACCCGCGGGTCGAGGAAGGAATAGCTCAGATCAACAAGGAAATTGATCAGCGTGTAGGCCACCGACACCACAAGGGTGATGGCCATGATAGCGTTGTAGTCGGAGGCCGAGATGGCGTTTGCCGTGTAGCGGCCGAGCCCCGGCCAGTCGAAGATCAGCTCGATGAAGACCGCGCCGGAAATCAGCAGGCCAGTGTTCAGGCCGAAGATGGTGACGATGGGCAGCAGGGCATTGCCAAGCGCATGTTTGAAATAGACCCGGGCCGGCGAGATCCCCTTAGAGCGCGCGGTGCGGATGAAATCCTGAGACAGCACCTCCAGCAGCGAGGTCCGCACCACCCGGATGGTGATCGCCATCGACGGGATTGCCAGCACCGCAACCGGCAGGATCATATGGTGCAGCGCGTCTGCGAACAGGTCGAACCGCCCTGCAATCAGGCTGTCGATAGTCATGAAGCCGGTCACGAAATCGGGTGCTGTGATCCCGGTGCCAAGCCGCCCGCCGAATGGCACCAGCCCCAGGGTGGCAAAGAAGATCAGCTGGAAGACAAGCGCAATCCAGAAATCGGGCACAGACAGGCCCAGTACTGCAACGCTGCGCACGCCTGCATCTGCAGGGCGGCCGCTTTTGACCGCCGCCAGGGTGCCCAGCAGCACCCCCAGCAGCAGCGAGATCAGCCCCGCTGCAAGGACCAGTTCCAGCGTTGCCGGGAAGAAGGTCAGAATATCCTCGGAAATAGGCCGCCGGGTCACGACCGAGCGCCCGAAATCACCCTGCAGGACATTGGCCGCATAGGCCGTGAATTGCGTGAAAACCGGATCATCCAGACCAAGCCGCTCGCGCACCGCAGCCACCGCCTCAGCATTGGCACGGGCTCCGGCGATCAGGCGCGCGGGGTCTCCCGGCAGCAGCCGGGCGAGCGCGAAGGTCATCAGCACGACACCGGCCAGCAGCACCAGGGTGGCGGTGGCACGTCTGAGAATGAAGCGCAGCATTCAGACAGCCCTCAAGACTTGCGCGACAAGTTGTACATATCAAGCGTTGCCACATAGATCGGGTTGTTCTCCAACCCCGCTATATCGTTTCGCGACACGAACTGAGCGCGCTCCTGCAGGATCGGCAGCCAGGCTGGGTCTTCATTTGTCAGAATACCGGCAAGGCGCTGGAACTTGGCCGCCGTTTCCTCATTCATCACCTGATTGCGCAGCTCGTCGATCAGCGCTGTCGCCTCGGCGTTGGCATAACGTCCGGTATTGCCGTCAAATGTGGCCGCATCTCCGCTGAACAGCCCCCAGGCAAAGCTGTAGGGATGATCCACATTGGGCCACCAGGAGAAATAGAACAGATCGGGGCGCTCCTCGGCGGTGCCTTCGCCAAAGAATACGTCGAGGTAGGCGGAGAAGGACATTTCCTGAAGTTTGAGGCTGATCCCGATCTCCGACAGCCAGGCCTGCAGCAGCTGGCCTTCGATGTCGCCAAAGCCGGAGTAATAGGCCATCGTCAGCTCGGTGCCTTCGGCGATCCCGGCCTCGGCCAGCAGGGCACGGGCCCTGTCCAGGTCAAAGGGCAGCAGCCGGTCTTTGCCGTCCATGCCCTGCATCAGCGAGGGGAAGACCGAGGTGGGCTTGTCCGCGGTGCCAAGCGCCACTTCCTCGATATAGATGTCATGGTCAAATGCGTGGCAGAGCGCCTGGCGGGCGCGCGGGTCGGCCAGTTTCCCGTCTGTGGCAAAGGCCACATATTGCACGGTGAAGGTCGGCGTATCGGCCAGGGAGAAGCGCGGATCATCGCGCAAAACCACCATATCCTCCGGCTCCATCGCCAGGGTCATATCAGCCTCGCCGGTTTCCAGCAGCTGGCGGCGGGTGGCGGAGACCGGAATGGTCTTGGTGATCACCCGGTTGAAATGCGGATGCTCCCAGCCGCCGCGGAAACCGGCGTTGGCGGCAAAGGTAGCATCCTGGCCCGGATTGAGGCTTTCCAGCCGGTAAGGCCCAGTGCCCACCGGATTGGCCTGCAGGTATTCCGACCCCATGTCGTCATCGCCCTTGGAATGCGCCTCGGCCGCTGCCGGGCTGGCGATCCAGAACCCGTATTGCGAGGACACCTGGCGGTCAAAGAACGGGCGCGGCTCGCCCAGGTCAAAGCGGATGGTCTTTGCGTCCAAGACCGCGATCTGGCTGTCCGGATCGTCCAGCTGCCAGGTTCCGGCCAATCCCGCAGGGTGAAGGATCAGGCGGGTGATTGCCTTCTTCACCGCCGCGGCATCGCAGGGGGTGCCGTCATGGAACATGAGCCCTTCCGCCAGAGTGAACGTCCAGCTGCTTGCGTCTTCGCTGGCTTCCCAGGATGTGGCCAGCGCCGGTGCCGCCTTCAGCGTGTTGGTGCCGTCCAGCACAGTCAGCGTCTCATAGACCGGGCGCAGACCGTAGGCCCATTCGATATTGGTGGCCGGATCGAGGTTTTCGACCGTTGCATCCACCAGCACCACCAAGGTTTTGGGGTCGCGGGCACCCAGTCCGGGAGGCGTGGCAACGCCCGCCGCCCAGGCCGCCGGACCCGGCGCCGCCGCCATCGCGGCAAAGGCGCAGCTGCCCGCCAGGAAGGACCGGCGCGGCAGATGAAATTGCGGAGTATTCGGGCGTTTTCGCGAGTGGGTCATCTTCAGCTCCCTATGTTTCCAGGAAATCTGCGCCTCGGCCTATCAACGAACCGCGTCTCGTTTCCTTGCCCTTAAACTCCCAAATTAGCGCGGTTTCTGTCGATACCACCTAAGGGGCACAGCCAGCGGAGGCGGATGGGCTATAGTTACCAGCAACAGATCGGGCTTCCCTCGCCGCAGAGGAGGGCCGTTGCGGGAAAGGACCTAGCGCCAGCCATGCCCCTATTGGAC
>NZ_LUKH01000174.1:0-4270 GCF_001593695.1 Leisingera sp. F5
ACGCCCAGCGATTTGAGAAACGAATTTGTAGCGCACATTGCGAAACGCACTCCCCGCTATGAGATGTGCAAGATCTCGCAGGTGAGCATCACCCCTACAACGTGGGGCCGGGCCACCGCTTACTGCCAGCATCTGCTTGATGGTCACGTACTTACTCTCGGTCACAGGCTCATTTTTATTGAGTGCTACGGCGTTCTCAGGATTGGAAGGTGCCTTCTCAGACCGGGTGTGCTTGCCACCAATTTTGAACATCGAACAATCCTCCTTGATGCATCAATGTCAAAATTGTCCGCGGGTATCCGGCGTCTGTAAAGCAACCCAAAATCGAGATCACTCATTAAAAACAACATACTAAGAGGTCAGTATTGGTTTTTTTTGCAGCCGCCAGTTTGACCCAGTCACCCAAACTATAATCGCCATTTTGCGATTCGTTTCCGGAGGGTTTCAGCCTTAGCCGTATACGGCGTGCCGACAAGCCGCATTTCGAGATCCACTGCCAATTTGCGATCACTCATTTTAGCAGCACTTGTGCCGTACTCCGCCAACAGTTTCTCGAACTCGGCCTTTACTACTACCCATTTTTTTCCGTTGCAGAAAGTTTGCCCCCTGGAAGTCCTTCTGGCATCTTCGGCTTGCTTTTCTGGTAGTGTTTTTCTGCTGCGTCGAAGTACATCGTAGTGCCCGGCCATTGAGCAATCACCCAATTCACAAAAGTCCTTGCACTCAGAATAACGTCTTTTCCATCCTCGATCGGATCGCTCTTGATAGACACTGCTTTGAGAGGATTCACGGGCCTCTCTCCCCTCAGCGCCCGAAGCGCTACATTAAAGTACCGTCTGGTATAATCTTCTGGGAAAGGGGAGGACTCAATGTCCCAGCACATATGCCCTTTTCCAACAGGCTCTTCCTTTTGCTCCGGATCCACGCGCGCAATCAAACAGCACCCAATGTGAAGATCAATGTACTGGCGCCTGAAGTACTTCTCTGAAACAGATACAAAGTCCTCTACGCTCATCTCGACCGACCACGTGATCTCTTCACTCGTCACCCAATACACCTTTCATAGTCTTCTCAAGAATACTCTTGGTGTGATCGTCACTCAGATGCGCGTACCTGGAAGCCATCTGAAACGACTTGTGCCCAAGCACAGCGGCAATTTCGGGGACCGAGCCTCCATCCATAGCAATGTAGCTTGCCGCGGTATGCCTCAGGTCGTGAAAACGAAAGTCTTCCAAGCCAGCCTTCGCTACAGCGCGGTACCATGCCGACTTTATGTCGATGGGGCGCAAACCTGTTCGGCCAGGGAACAGAAAGTTCGATCTCTCGCCGTTTTGTTCAAAAAGGTGCTTCAAACGCGTAAGAATGGGATCAAGAAAGTGAGTTGAACGGCGCATTCCGTTCTTCGTCTCTTCCACAATGACTTGGCCTGTCTCAAAGTTCACCCTGCTCCAATCCAGCCCAAGGATCTCCTGCCGACGCAAACCTGTCGTTAGAGCGATCAGAACTATTGTCTCTAAGAACGGGTTTTCACTCTCGGCGCATGCGTTGAGAAGTGCCTCTCGCTCTGCCGCGTCCAGGTATCTCACTCTGCCCTGCGGCTCCTTCAGTTTCTTGATCCGCTTCATTGGGTTTTGCTCCAGCCATCCGTACTCCCGAACAGTGGTCTCGAGCACATGGTGGAGGGCCGCCCAGTAACGGTTCACAGTCGCATTCGTAACTTTGCCACCGTGCCGACCACGATGTTCTGAGATAGACGTTCTCGCCTTTAAGAGCCGGTCTGTCGTGATCTCAGCAAGCTTCAAGTCTCCAAGAAGGGTCTTCCAAACACCAAGTTGCTGGTTCTGATCTTTGGCCGACTTCTTACCTGGCAAGACTTCAAGAACATACCGGTCGATCACATCAGCCAATGTGTGTTTCTTGGCTTCTGATCCAATCGGGTTCTTCCCGGCGTCGATACCCGCTTCTATCTGCCGGGCCCAAGCTTCAGCATCGCTTTTGCGGTCAAAATAAGCAGACTGCTGCTCGTATCCCTTGCGGCGAATCTGCGCCCGCCACCGAATACCCTTAGCACTTTGAACTCTCTGAACAGACGCCAAACCCGCCACTCCATTGGCCATGCTGGTTCTCGCCTAGAGTAATGGGTTTTCGGGGAGATTTGCACTGATTTTGCACCAAATTTCGTGCGAAATGCGAATCAGCAACACGCCTCACTGGCATGCGTTTGATTTTATTGGAGGAAGTGGTGAGCCGTGCAGGATTCGAACCTGCGACCCACTGATTAAAAGTCAGTTGCTCTACCAACTGAGCTAACGGCCCACTTCTTCGCTGCGGTCTAAGTGTTTTTTCCAGGAGGATCAAGCACTTATTTCGCTTCGGGATTGCCTGGCAGCCTGTGTCATGCTGTCCCGATAGGCGGCGTATCTAGGGCCAGTGCAGCGGGGGGTCAACCCCTTTTTTCAACTTTTCTCACCGAAGACTAGATTCATCTGCAGTCCAGGTCTATATGCCCGGAATGAACACCCAAGCAGATACCGCACTCCCCTTCATGAAGATGCACGGGCTGGGCAACGACTTTGTTGTTGTTGACGCGCGCGCGCAGGACATCTCCATCACCCCGGCGATGGCCAAGGGAATCGCTCACCGCCGGTTCGGGGTGGGATTTGACCAGCTGACGGTAGTCTCAAACGGCCTCGGGGACGCGCATCTAACCTTCTATAACGCCGACGGATCCACTTCCGGAGCCTGCGGCAATGCCACCCGCTGCATTGCCCGCCATCTGATCCTGGAAAGCGGCAAGTCCGAGCTGCATCTGACCACCGATCGCGGCGACCTTTATGCACGCGATGCCGGCGATGGCCTTACGTCCGTCAACATGGGACAGCCACAGCTTAACTGGCAGGACATCCCGCTGGCCGAAGACGCGGATACATTGGAACTGCCCATCGAAGGCGGCCCTGCTGCAACCGGCATGGGTAACCCGCACTGCACATTCTTTGTCGAGGATGCCACGATCATTCCGCTGGAAGAATTCGGCCCCCGCTACGAGCATCACCCGCTGTACCCCCAGCGCACCAATGTGCAAGTTGCCCAAGTGACTGGCCCCGACCGCATCCGCATGCGTGTGTGGGAGCGCGGTGTAGGGGTGACACTGGCCTCCGGCTCCTCCTCCTGCGCCACTGCCGTTGCTGCCGCCCGGCGCGGACTGACAGGCCGCAACGTGCAGATCGACCTGGATGGGGGCACGCTGTGGATCAACTGGGCCGAAGACGGCGTGTGGATGACCGGCCCCACCATGCATGTGTTCGACGGCACCTTCACCCGCGAATTCCTGGAGACGCTGGCATGAGCGTGCCAAAGTTCACCACCCTTGGCTGCCGCCTCAACGCCTATGAGACCGAGGCGATGAAGGAGCTGAGCCAGCAAGCGGGGCTTGAAAACGCCGTGGTTGTGAACACCTGCGCGGTGACCGCCGAGGCCGTGCGCAAGGCACGCCAGGAAATCCGAAAATTGCGCCGCGAAAACCCGGAGGCGCCGATCATCGTGACCGGCTGCGCCGCCCAGACCGAACCGGAAACCTTTGCCGCGATGGACGAAGTCACCCGTGTCATCGGCAATACCGAAAAGATGCAGGCCCAAACTTGGAATGAAATCGCCAAGGGCCCGGACTTCATCGGCACAACGGAAAAGGTGCAGGTTGACGACATCATGTCGGTGACTGAAACCGCAGGCCATCTGATCGACGGTTTCGGCACCCGCTCCCGTGCCTATGTGCAGGTCCAGAACGGCTGCGATCACCGCTGCACCTTCTGCATTATCCCCTATGGCCGCGGCAACTCCCGCTCCGTCCCCGCCGGGGTGGTGATCGACCAGATCAAACGGCTGGTTGACAAGGGCTATAACGAGGTGGTGCTGACCGGAGTGGACCTCACCTCCTGGGGCGCTGATCTGCCTGCGCAGCCGCGTTTGGGCGATCTGGTGATACGCATTCTAAAGCTGGTGCCGGACCTGCCCCGCCTGCGCATCTCCTCGATCGATTCGATTGAAGCGGATGAGAATCTGATGCAAGCCATTGCCACCGAACCGCGCCTAATGCCGCATCTGCACCTGTCGCTGCAGCACGGCGACGACCTGATCCTCAAACGTATGGCGCGGCGGCACCTGCGCGGCGACGCCATCGCCTTCTGCGAGGAGGCCCGGCGCCTGCGCCCGGAGATGACCTTTGGCGCAGACATCATCGCGGGCTTCCCGACCGAAACCGACGCCCATTTCG
>NZ_LUKH01000175.1:0-4254 GCF_001593695.1 Leisingera sp. F5
GGGAATCGACCATGAGCCTCAAAGCCGCCGCAACCGCCGTCCGCGAAAACGCCCACGCGCCGTACTCTAATTTCAAGGTCGGCGCTGCAATCCGCTCGTCCACCGGCCAGATCTACGTCGGCTGCAATGTTGAAAACGTGGCCTATCCCGAGGGCACCTGCGCCGAGGCCGGGGCTATCGCCGCCATGGTTGCAGCGGGGGAAAGGGAGCTGGCGGCGGTCTATGTGATTGCCGACTGCCCCTCTCCGATCCCGCCCTGCGGCGGCTGCCGTCAGAAGCTCAAGGAGTTTGGCACAGGAGAGGTGAAAGTGACCCTGGCGACCACTGACGGCGCTGAGAAGGACACCACCATCGGCGACCTGCTGCCGGGCGCTTTTGACGTGGACCATATGGAGCGCAGCTGATGGACGCCCGCGCCATCAATGCAACACTCCGGCGCGGTGAAACACCGGGCGAAGACGCGCTGCACTGGTTTGCGGAAGGGCTGGCCAACGGTGGGGTCTCGGACGCGCAGGCCGGAGCCTTTGCCATGGCGGTCTGCCTGCAGGGCCTCAGCGTCGAGGGCCGCCGCGCCCTGACCCTGGCGATGCGCGACACTGGCGATGTGCTGACCTGGAATCTGGACGGCCCGGTTCTGGACAAGCATTCCACCGGTGGGGTGGGGGACTGTGTCTCGCTGCTGCTGGCACCGGCGCTAGCGGCCTGCGGTGCCTATGTGCCGATGATCTCGGGCCGCGGGCTGGGCCACACAGGCGGTACTTTGGACAAGCTGGAAGCGATCCCCGGTGTTTCCACCAGCGTCAGCGAGAACCACCTGCGCCGCATGATGCAGGACATGGGCTGCGCCATTGTCGGCGCCACCGCCCAGATTGCCCCGGCGGATAAGCGGCTCTATGCGATCCGCGACGTCACCGCGACGGTGGAAAGCCTTGACCTGATCACCGCCTCGATCCTGTCCAAGAAACTCGCCGCCAGCCCGGATGCGCTGGTGCTGGATGTGAAAATCGGCTCCGGCGCCTTTATGAAGACGGCAGATGACGCCCGCGCGCTGGCGCAGTCGCTCTGCGATACCGCTAATGCAGCTGGCTGCCGCACTTCGGCGCTGGTCACCGACATGAACCAGCCTCTGGCACCGGCCCTTGGCAATGCGCTGGAAGTAGCCGAGGTGATGCGGGTGCTGACAGGGCAGGCGGCTGGCTCGCTGGCAGAGATTTCCGCGGTTTTGGGCGGCGAGCTGCTGGCCCACGCCGGTCTGGCCGCGGACGCAGATGAAGGTGCGGCGCAGATCACCGCAACTCTCACCGATGGCCGCGCGGCAGAGCGGTTTGCCCGTATGATTGCCGCCATGGGCGGCCCTGCTGATTTCGCCGCCAAATGGCAGGATCATCTGCCGGGCGCAGAGGTCGTGCGGGCGGTCAAGGCCTCCGGCGCCGGGCGTGTCTCTGCCATGAACGGCGAAGCACTTGGCTTGGCTGTAGTTGCCCTGGGCGGGGGCCGGATGGTGGAGAGCGACAGGATCCACCCCGGCGTTGGTATCTCGGGCATTGCCCGCCTGGGCCAGCCCGTCGGGGCAGGGGACACCCTTGCCTGCATCCACGCCTCCAGCGATGATGCGGCAGATATGGCAGAGGCTGCCTTCCTCGCCGCCATCGCCATTGGCGATGCGTCGGACGCCCCGCCGCCGCTGGTTCACGAAAGGATCTCCTGATGCCCCGTGCCTTCCTTGTGGTGATGGACTCCGTTGGCATCGGCGGCGCGCCGGATGCCGGGACGTTCTTCAACGGCGATCTGCCGGACCTTGGCGCCAACACGCTGGCCCATATCACCCAGGCCTGTGCCGCGGGTGAGGCCGAGGAGGGCAGAAGCGGCCCGCTGCACGTACCAAACATGGAACGCCTCGGCCTTGGTTCAGCCATGCGGCTGGCGTCCTCGGTGCCGTTTCCGGGGCTGGATGCAGAACCGCAGGGCCGTTGGGGCTGTGCCAGAGAAGTCAGCCGTGGCAAGGACACGCCCTCGGGTCATTGGGAACTGGCGGGCCTGCCTGTGCCCTGGGACTGGCATTATTTCCCCGATCGGGCGCCGTCCTTCCCCGAAGACCTCACGGCCTTTGTAGCGGAGCAGGCCGGCACCGATGGCATCCTCGGCAATTGCCACGCTTCAGGGACTGTTATCCTCAACGACCTTGGCGCCGAACACATGCGGACAGGCAAGCCGATCTGCTACACTTCCGCCGACAGCGTCTTTCAGATCGCCGCACATGAGGAGACCTTTGGTCTCGACCGTCTCCTGAAACTTTGCGAGGCTATCGCTCCGCGCCTGCACGCGATGAAAGTGGGCCGGGTCATTGCGCGGCCCTTCCTGGGCTCAGCAGAGGAGGGTTTCACTCGCACCACCAACCGGCGCGATTTTGCAATTACTCCGCCGGCACCAGTGCTGACCAACTGGGTGCAGGATACAGGCGGCAAGGTCCACGCCATCGGCAAGATCGGCGACATCTTCTCCATGACCGGTATCGACACCCTGAAAAAGGGTGCGGATGCCCAGCTGATGCAGCACCTGTTCGATGCGGTGGAAACGGCAGAAGACGGCAGCCTGACCTTCGCCAACTTCGTCGAGTTCGACAGCATGTACGGCCACACCCGCGACATCTCCGGCTATGCGCGGGCGCTGGAGTGGTTCGATGCGGAGTTTGGCCGGCTGCTGGCGAAACTGCGCAACGGCGACATGCTGGTGCTGACCGCCGATCACGGCAATGACCCAAGCTGGCCCGGTTCCGACCACACCCGTGAACAGGTGCCGGTTCTGATTGCCGGGCTTGACGCAGGCCCCATCGGGCAGGTCAAATTCGCCGATGTGGGCGCCTCGATTGCGGCCCATCTGAACGTCCCGGCCCAAGGCCCCGGCAAGAGCTTTCTTTGACCCAATGGTCAAAACACGCTTGCCTGCTGTGGCCAAGCCCGTAAAAGCGCGCAAAAGCAAACTTTAGGAGTGCCCCATGACCGACCACCTGACCGTTGTTGATCACCCGCTTGTGCAGCACAAGCTGACCCTGATGCGGGACAAGGGCACGTCCACCGCGGGTTTCCGCCGCCTGCTGCGCGAGATCACCCAGCTTCTGGCCTATGAAATCACCCGCGAAATGGAGCTGACTACAACCAACATCGAAACCCCGATGGAGGAAATGGACGCGCCGATCCTGGCCGGCAAGAAACTGGCATTGGTCTCCATCCTGCGCGCGGGCAACGGTATGCTGGACGGGGTGCTGGAGCTGATCCCCTCGGCCCGCGTTGGTTTTGTCGGCCTCTACCGGGACGAGGAAACCCTGGAACCGGTGCAGTATTACTTCAAAGCACCCGAAGCGCTGGAAGACCGGCTGGTGATCGCAGTGGACCCGATGCTGGCCACCGGCAACAGCTCTGCCGCCGCTATCGATCTGCTGAAAGAGGCCGGCGCCAACAACATCCGCTTCCTCTGCCTTTTGGCCTCGCCCGAAGGCGTTGCGCGGATGAAAGAAGCGCACCCGGATGTACCTATCGTCACCGCTTCGCTGGACCGGCAGCTGAATGAGAAGGGCTACATTCTGCCCGGTCTGGGCGATGCCGGCGACCGGATGTTCGGCACTAAATGATCTGAACGCAGCGGCCAAGGCAGCGCTGATTGCCTTGGCCGGAATGCCCGGCTGCCGCCTGCGGCAAGCAAACAAGTTCCAATTTGAGCAAAAATTGCCGCCTTTCGGCCTTATTGTTGCCGCAGAATCTTTACTCACAGGCCGGATTCGGGCATCCTGCAGCCATATTTTGTGGGGCTCAGGAATGAAAATAACTAGAATTATTGCACTGGCCATCATCGCGGGGACAACAGGAGCGGCAGGTATACAGGCACAAACCCTGCGTGAAACCAGCCCGCCCTCCGAATTTCCGCCTGCTTCCTATAAAGGCAAGCAATATGTGGACAGCCGCGGCTGCATCTACATCCGTGCAGGCATTGACGGCAATGTCACCTGGGTTCCACGGGTCTCCCGCTCGCGCAAGCAGATCTGCGGCTATGCGCCAACCAAGCTGGCAGGCGCCACGAGGCAGCAGCCGGCAGCCCCGGCGCCGGAGCTGATCACGCTGGAGCCAGGCCAGCAGCCGGCACAACCGGCTGCAGCTGCGCCCGCAGCAGCAAAACGACCGTCCACCGCTGCCAAGCCCGCCGCCGCAGCGCCCAGGATCGTCACCACGGCCAGCCCGTCGGGGCAGGGGACACCCTTGC
>NZ_LUKH01000176.1:0-4251 GCF_001593695.1 Leisingera sp. F5
CGGAGCTTGAGCAGCGTTGAATCGTGGAGATTGCGCCGCTTTCGTGCGATAATGAAGGGCACAGTGAATAGCCCCGCGTTTCTTAGACGCCTTCGTGTCTCAGTTTCTGCTGTCGTTCGAAGTCGACGGGCGACAGCATCCCGTTCCTCGCATGCTTGCGCTTCGGGTTGTAGAACATTTCGATGTAATCGAACACGTCCTGCCTGGCTTGGCCGCGTGTTCTGTAGGTTCGCCGCCGGATCCGTTCACGCTTGAGCAGGTTGAAGAAGCTCTCGGCGACAGCATTGTCATGGCAGTTTCCACGTCGGCTCATCGAATGCTCAAGATTGTGGGCCCGCAGGAAGGAAGCCCAGTCCATGCTGGTGAACTGGCTGCCCTGATCCGAATGGATCAGCACCTGGGCCTTCGGCTTTCGTCGCCAAACGGCCATTAGCAGCGCCTGCAGCACGACGTCGGTTGTCTGACGGCTTTGCATGCACCAACCCACCACGCGCCGGGAATAGAGGTCGATGACCACGGCGAGATAGGCGAAGCCCTCCTGGGTTCGGATGTAGGTGATGTCGGTCACCCAAACCCTGTCCGGGGCGCCGACGTCAAACTGTCGGTCGAGAGTGTTGTCGACCACGACGGACGGCTTGCCGCCATAGCTGCCCGGGCGACGCTTGTAGCCGATCTGCGCTTTGATGCCCGCCAGCTTGGTTAGTCGCGCCACACGGTTCGGGCAGATGCTCTCGCCCTGATCGAGCAGGTCATCGTGTAGCTTGCGATACCCGTAGACCTTACCGCTCTCGTCCCATGCTTTCCGGATCAGCTCGGTCTGGCGCTTGTCCTCCTGCGCCCGCTTGCTCAGCGGGGTCTTCAGCCAAATGTAGAAGCCGCTTGGCTGGATGCGCAGGCATCGGCACATCGCCCGCACAGAGAACTGTCCTCGATGCTCGGCCACGAACGCGTATCTCACTTTGCATCCCTGGCGAAATACGCGGTGACTTCCTAAGAAACAGCCGCTTCCGGGGGCCAGGGGCTAATGAATATCCCAACGTTCTGGCGCGTCGCCGCAGGTTGGTCAAAACACGTTGCCGATGACGTTCGTCGTAGGCGGCCGCACCCTGATCCTGGTATGTCATCCCGTCCCGAATGGCATTGTAGAACAAAACAGCGATCTTGCGGGCTGTCGCCGTGACCGCCTTCTGCTTGCCGATCCGTGATGACAGCCTCCGATAGAACGCGCCCAAGGCCGTGTCGCTTCGACCGATCGTCGTGGCCGCCAGGCGCAAGAGTGCCGCTGCACGGCTGGAGGACCGGCGTGTTCGCGAGGATAACAGCTTGCCGCCGGAGATCTTGTTTCCTGGAGCCAAACAAAGCCATGAGGTGAAGTGCTTGGCGCTCTTCCATGCCCTCAGGTCCGTGCCGCATTCGGCGATCAGCTTCAGAACCAGTGATGGCCCGAGACCGTGGATCTGTGTCAGATCCATGCCCAGCACCCCGTAGAGAGCAGCCCGCACATCGAAGGCAGGTGCATTGTGCTGCTTGCCCTTGATCCGCGCCTTGGGCAGCGGCGCCAGCTTCCCCCTGGCTTTGATGGTCAGCGCCGCCACGGCGGCCTCCAACTTGCCGTCGCAGTCTTCGATCCTGGCCTTGTAGAAATCGTACAATTCCAATGATTGCGTCAGGGCAAAAACGTGTTCACCCCGGTCATTGCCGACCAGCGCAGCCTTGATCGTGTCGATAGAGGATTTGCAGCGAATATCCCGGAATGCGGCGAGCACCTCCGGATCACGTTCGCCGACGACAATGGCGCGGATGATCCGCATACCCGTCGCGCCTGTGATGCCGGAGACGACATGATGCAACTGAAGGTTCATCTCCATCAGCGCCTTCTGCATGTGCTGGATATGGGCGGCCGCATACTCGGTGAGCCGTTCCCGTTGGTGCATGTCGGCAAGCAAGGTGGCGATCTCGGCGTCGGGCCGGAAACTACCGCGGAGCAGCCCATAGGAATGCAACTGGCGCAGCGGCGGAACTTTACAGATCAGTTTAAAGCCAAGGTTGCGCTTGAGGCGCTGCGCGGTGACAAGACCGTTCAGGAGATCGCAGCGAAGCATCAGCTGCACCCGAACCAGGTCAGCACCTGGAAGCGGCAGGCCATTGATGGGATGGCGGATGTGTTCTCCGGTGGTAAGCAAAGCGGCCCAACGGAAGCGGAGGTCAAGAACTGCATGCCAAGATCGGGAGGTTGGCAGTCGAGAATGATTTCTTGTCAGAAGGGCTCAAAAGGTGAGCCCCGGCAAGAAGCGCGCCATGATCCGTCGCGATCACCCGAAGCTCAGCATCAGCCAGCAGTGCAAGCTGGTTCAGCTCAGCCGCTCCGGGTTCTATTACACGCCGACCGGGATCAACCCTGACACGCTTGCGATGATGAATGGGATCGACCGCGTGTTCACGAAGTATCCGTTCTTCGGGTCGCGCCAGATCGCGGCATATCTGCGCCGGGAAGGCAAAACTGTTGGGCGCCATCGCGTGCGCCGCCTGATGGCCAGGATGGGTCTTGAGGCGATTTACAAGCGGCCGCGAACCAGCCAGCCGCATCCGCAACACCCGGTCTTTCCGTATTTGCTGAGAAAGAAAAAGATCGACCGGCCCAACCAGGTCTGGTGCGCCGACATCACCTTCATCCCGGTGAAGCGCGGCGTCCTCTATCTGGTCGCAATCATGGATTGGGCCACGCGCAAGGTGCTAAGCTGGCGGCTGTCGAACACGATGCACGCGGACTTCTGCGTTGACGCTTTGAAGGAGGCCATCGCCAAATTCGGTCCGCCCGAGATCATGAATACCGATCAAGGCTCCCAGTTCACCGGATTGGCTTGGATCACTTCACTGACCGAGGCCGGGGTGCGTATCTCGATGGATGGCCGCGGACGGTACATGGACAACATCTTCATCGAACGCCTGTGGCGGTCCCTGAAACAGGAAGCGGCCTATCTCGAGGAAATCCAGGACGGCTTTCAGGCCCGGCGGGTCATCAGCAACTGGATGGCATTTTACAACACCGAACGGCCCCATTCTTCCCTTGAGCGCAGAACGCCGAAGGAGGCATATTGGCGCGGTCGAGATCAGAAATTGGCGGCATGAAAACTAACCGGGATACACCTTAGATCAGCCGCTGACCTGTCCAGAAAACCGGGACCACTTCAGACAGATGCCTGCGCATCGTATCATGGCCCCGCGCGCGGGACCGTGGCGAGTGATCTCGAAGCCATGAGCCTCAAGGATCTCGAAAGCCGGTATCCGGTAAACGCCGGTCGACTCCATGGCCACGCTGGTAACACCGGACGACCGAAACCAGGCGGCAAGGTTGTGCAGATCCCGGGTAAACGTCCCGAAGGCGCGCACCGGCATAGCGTCAGCGTCGGGGTTTACAGCAGCCATGTGCATGGTCGAGCCGATATCAATCGCCGCCGCACAAGGATTGACCATCGTCAGGTCCGGGTGGCCGCCGGTCTTGGGCTTTGTCATGGCATTTCCTCCGTTCAAGGCGAAGGGCGTGGACCATACAAGTTCATCATCTTCCTAACCGGGATCGCCACGACAGCGGCGACACCACTCCCAAATGCGCATCAGCCCATGTGTCACGTTTTTTAACGGGGTCCAGCCCACCAATAAGCCATCGGCAACTGCCCTTCGAGTGAAGCGTATCACAGGCTGTTGCTACCGCGCACAGGCGGGCTGCGGCCCAGAACGGTTTTTTAGGATGTTGCGCTCCTCTGAAGCGCGCCAACTCCTTCTTCAGGCGACGGATCTCGGCGTCCTTCTCAACCTCCCCGGACGATGCTTTCGCAAACTGCCGTTTCCATGCATAGAGGGAGTGCTGACTGACCCAAAGACGCTCTGAAACCTCTTTGACCAGGTAACCCCGCCG
Source organism: Leisingera sp. F5 (assembly GCF_001593695.1). Taxonomy (NCBI): domain Bacteria; kingdom Pseudomonadati; phylum Pseudomonadota; class Alphaproteobacteria; order Rhodobacterales; family Roseobacteraceae; genus Leisingera; species Leisingera sp. F5. Next base: position 3,917 of record NZ_LUKH01000176.1, read on the forward strand.
GGTAATCTGCACGACAGCATCCCGCTTGAAATCGTCGCTGCTCATCATGGTCTCCTTGCCTCAAAGTTAGGGAAGAAGGCGCCCACTAACCATGGGGTTATTCAAAGCGCCATTTCGCGGCGACTGCACCAAAGTCTGCTTTGATGATATGCTAGTGTTTTTCAATACTGCCATCTGCTGCTAATCTCAGGTATGCACGGCTCTGATATACGTTTTTTTCCTCCAACCAATGCTCGAACCCATGAAGTTAGCGGTGCGGGGGCGTTTGTGTTTGTTTTTACGCTGGCCACAAGGCTGGGCGGAAAACTCCTGTGGGTGCGTGAAGCGTGGGACAC